>NZ_JBEKCZ010000121.1:0-16525 GCF_050014615.1 Bradyrhizobium sp.
GCGCGGATACGCCGCTCGCCTGGTCAAGGACGGCATCACGGTCAATGCCGTTGCCCCCTCACTGATCGAAACGGATATGATGAAAGATCAGCAAGTGCTGGTCGCCCGGATACCGCTCGGCCGCTTCGGAACTTCCGACGAAGTGGCGCAGGCTGTCATGTCGCTCGTCGGCAATGCCTACATGACCGGCCAAACCATCGCGCTGAGCGGCGGAATGGCGTTCAATTGAGCTTCAGCCGTTCATACGCCAACCTTGTGCGGCGGCCTCCACCTCAAACGGCGGCTGCGCAGGCGAGCCAGCTCAATTGAGTGCACTGTCATGTAATTCGCAATTCACCCGATCAGGGCTTCGCTGACCTCCCACAGGCGGCGAGCCTTGGCTTCGTCGTAGGACTCCTCCGAGGACGGAATGATCTTGCGACCTTCGGCATAGCGCCCGGAAACGTCGGCCCAGTCTTTGCCGTCCACCATATCCGCCATCGTCCGTCCGGAGGCGTCCGTGGTGTGGATGTTCTCGCTGATGGCGATGCGGAGCAGCGGCAGCAGGCGCGGCAATATCTGATTCCATATCAGCCGGAGCGGCAGCGGATAGTCGCGGGCCAGTCCGGAGCCCGGCATCAGCCCGGGATCGAAACCGTTCACGGTTAGGGATTGTGACGCCGCGAAACGTCCGTCCTGGATTCTCCGGTTCAGCTCATAGGCAAAATACAGGTTGCACAATTTGGAGGTGCTGTAGCGTCGCTGCATGATGATGTGGGGTTTGTCGTCCTGCTCAAATTGATGCGACGCATCCAGTTCGGGCCGCGCCAGCAAGGTCGGATCCACGAAGCGCGGCACCGGTATGCCGGCCTTTTGCCGCGGGTCATGGGTGCCACTGCTCACCACGACGATGCGAGCGTCCGCAACCAGCAGGCCCTTGATCTCGTCGAGCAGCGCGAAATGTCCGAGATGATTGACGCCAAAGGTCGCCTCGAAGCCGTCCGAGGTCCGCCTCTCCCTGGTGAACTGGAGTCCGGCGTTGCAGACCAGCGCGTCCAATCGCGATCCTCGCGCCCGCAATGCGGCGCCGAGGTCCCGCACGCTCTGGAGCGAGCCGAGGTCGAGGCGCATGAATTCCACCGCCGGGCGACCGGCGTTGCTGTTCATTTCCGCCGCCGCGCGCTCCCCCTCGGCCTGGTTTCGCGATGCGATGATGAGGCGCCATTGCGGATTGGTTCGCTCCAGCAAGGCGCGTGCGCAGGCCAGCCCCAGTCCGGAGCTGGCGCCGGTAATCAGGGCGGTGCGGTATTCGACGGCAATCTCGGCCAAGCGAGCCTCACTTGTTTTTGGAGGACGGGATGCGATAAATATATGAAGCAAGTCTCAGGTTTGGTATTCGCATTTTGAAACCGCGCCCTAAACCGTCACGAAGCCCGCGAAAAACGCCGGTTCAGGCGCGTTCGCAGACCACCATGCGCGCCATTGTCGACGCTACGATTCAGGTTTTGCTGAGGGACGGCGTCAGCGCGCTCACGACGACCCGGGTCGCGGAGCGAGCCGGGGTGTCGGTCGGCACGCTCTATCAATATTTCCCCAACAAGCACGCCCTGCTGGCTGCCATTCTCGAACAGCATCTGGGCGCCGTCGCCGAAGCGATCGAAGCCGAATGCGCGGCTCATCACGGATGCTCCGTATTGGAGATGATGACGGCGCTGTGCGCCACCTTTATCGAGGCCAAGATCCGCGACCGCGAGGCCTCGCTGGCGCTCTATGCGCTGGCTCGCGAGTTGGGCGCGGACGCCATGGTTCGCAAATCCAGCCGGCGCGCGCAGACGGCGTTGATCTCGATGCTGGCGACCGCACGCGACGCGACCTTCGCGGATCTGGAGGCGCCGTCGTTCATCCTGGTCAGCGCCACGGTAGGCCCGGTGCAGGCCCTGCTCGAAGCCGGCGCCAAGCCGGAAGCTGTTGCCGCGATACGACGACATCTGGTCGAGCTTTGTGTCGGCTATCTCGAGCGCGTGAAGCAATAGCCGTGAAAGTCCACCGTCCGGCAGAGCGCCTGCGAAATCCTACCAGACGTCGTGCCAGGCACCGTTGACCAACAAGCCCATGGTACTTCTCCTCACGTCCAGCACTTCAACGCACGGGAGGCGTGCGCTGCCGATCCTGCGGTGCTATCGCGCACAGTTTGACAGCGCCGATCGCCGTGACGATATAAGAAATCCCGTTCGAGAGCGAATGTACCTCTCACGGCGAGAAAAACCTCGGCCAAATTTGGACCTGGGTCTTTTTTATGAGAGGTGATCAGGTGGAGCGAGATGGAAGTCGCAGCACCTAGTGTGACTTCTCTGATTTCAGTCCGCAGTCGGCAGGTGTCGCATCGCGAACTCAATCTGACCATCGGGAAGCTGCCGCCAATTTTCAACGACAGTCGCGTATCCAGCCTGCGGAAATTGACCGAGGATTTCGCGGGCTTTCAGACGAGCCGCTTCAATCGGTAACGTGAATATCTCTGGCTGCTGCACGCCAGATATTCGGCCTGCTAAATCTCGGGGACGAAAGAGCACATTGCACCTCCCGCATATCCATTTGAACCGCCGATCATGAGCGCTCGAGCGTGAAACTAAAGAGTGGGCAATGGGGGCAGTGATATTTATCCCCGCTAATCACCGGGCCAAGCCGGAGCGAACAGGTCAGCCTCGGCTTGCGTGCGCGCGGGGCCGCGCCCTACGCGGCGGACGAATTTTTCGCCGCGCTACTTTGCCTGCGGTCTGATGAACACGACCGGATGCGGCGACCATTCCCGGGCCAGTCTTTCGCCCTCAGTGATTTCGGCGCTGGTCATCAGCGCCGCCACCCTGGCACGCTGCTCCAGCGCGGTTTCCTTCGGTGCACCGAACAGCACCACGCCAGGCGCGTCCGGTGATTTGATATCGCCAAGCTTCGCCGCCAGCGTGAACCACATGTATGCCTGAACGTTGTCTTTCGAGACGCCGCGCCCTGATGCATACATGGCCGCGAGATTGTACTGCGGACCGTGCATCAATGTCAGAGGACTTGAGTCGTAGACCTTGTTCGCGGCACGGCGATACCACGCCACGGCATCTGCGTCGCTCTGTGGCACGAAGAATCCGTGTTCATAGGTGATGCCGAGAATATTCTGCGCGTAGGGAGAGTCCTGTTCCGCCGCCAGGCGAAACCATTTGACCGCTTCGCTGTAATCTCTTGGGACTCCGGATCCCATGGCGTAGATATCGCCGAGATTGTTCTGTGCCGGCATGAAATCCTGATCCGCGGCGCGGCGAAACCAATTCACGGCCTCGGCACCGTCCCGTGCCACACCCCAACCTTGTCGATACATGATCCCCATGTCGTTTTGAGCGACCGCTAAACCCTTGTCGGCTGCCAGGCGAAGCCATTTCATGGCTTCGGCGTAGTCTTGCGGCACACCGACGCCCTTTGCATACATGGCGCCGAGGCTGTGCTGCGCATAGCTGTTGCCTTGATCTGCCAGCTGCCGGAATAACCGTAATGCAGTCGGATAATCGCCACGACGGGCCGTAGCAACGGCATCCTCGAGCGGACCGGCGGTCACAGGGGCGCAGGCCAGGACCGTCAGGACAACGGCGACAATCTGAGCGATTGGACATCGTCCGAGCATATGGTTGAGCCTCGCTAGAGCGACATCAGTGCACTGTCATCGCATCATCCGACGCGACCTCAAAGAGCTATGTGCAGGCGCGTTCGCGCCGTAAACTCTCGGGAAGTGCGGCCTCAATCAACCCGACTGATTTGCCCGTCGGGCAAATCAATGGGCGAGCCCAATGATTTCCTGTCCATACCTGCCGAAAAAAATATTTCGTTTCGCCGTTCGGTAGAAACAGATTTATTGATTCGCTATCCCGCCTCACAAGAGGGGCGCTTCGCGGTCGTCACGGACGTTGGGTGCGGGATGCGGTGGACGCAAGCGGCGCCTTTGACGAAAGCGCGGGCTTGCGGACGGCGAAGTCGTGTGGTCCTGACGCCCCGACGCTGGCGTCAAGTCGGCGCAGAAGACGGCGCCGGTGATGGTGGCAAACAAGCCCGGTCACCAGGGAGAGCGCGAAGGAAACCGTTAAAACCATTGCGCAGGGAAGGCCGGGTGTTCCGGCGAACCTGTGGCTCTACCCCTGTGCTTTTTGTTGCACAGGGGGCTGCGGGTGCGCCAAGCACCCGGCTTTCCCTGCGCCCTCTTTATTAGAGGGAGGCAAATTTCTTGCATACCTCGGGCGCATCGCGTCGCGAGAAGGTGAAAATGTGTCTGCGAAGGATGGGCTGTTTAATTGGGGGCGGTATGCACGCAAACACACTTGTCATGCCCGGGCTTGACCCGGGCATCCATCCGTCTTTGCAAGAAGCTCTTTCGAAGAAGATGGATTGCCGGGTCAAGCCCGGCAATGACGGTCTCTAGATCTGTTTTCGACTTGGCTGATTGAAAAATCGAATCGTAATGAGTGGTCCAGGGTCCGAACCCAGGCTAAATCCCGAGCGCCACCAGCGCGGCGGCGACGTCGTCGTGCGATGTCACGTGAACGCCGATCAGGCCCCGCGCCTGCGCGCCCGCGATGTTCTCGGCGAGATCATCGAAGAACACGATACGGGAGGCGGGGACGCCGATCGCCTGCACCACATGATCGTAGGCTTTTGCGTCCGGTTTCCGAAGCCCGATCGAAGAGGACAGAAAGATTTCGCGGAAATGGCCGAGCACGTCGGCATATCGTGGCGAGAAATGGTCGACATGAGCGCTATTGGTATTGGAGAAGGCATAAAGCGGCAGGCGTTTGGCGGCGCGCGCCAGCAGCGGCGCGACGCCAGGCATTTCGCCGACGAAAATCTTGTTCCATCCTTCCAGGAACTGAGCGTCAGAGAGTTCGATGCCGAGCAACTTGCGAAGGGCGGCAAAGAATTCAGCGTCGCTGATCTCGCCCTTCTCGTGCCGCTGATAAAATTCGTCGCGCCAGGAAAACCGTCCCGCCAGTTGCGCTACCTCGCGACCGGCGTGACCGGCCCAGCAGGCGACCACCTTGCTGAAATCGATATCGAGCACCACGCGGCCGAGGTCGAACAGCAGCGCATCGGCAGCGCCGGGGAAGAGCGGGGATTGGGTCATCGCGGCGGTTTACGGACATCGCGAAAGGAGAGCAACCGATGTCCCTCAATACCGATACGGCTCGATGTCTACCAGCGGAAACGCGCTCAGGACATGGGGCAGGTTGGTCGCGGTGGCCGGATGCAGATAGGATTTGTCGAGCTCCGAAAAGCGCGTGACGCCGAGCAGGCCGAGGCAGCGGATCACCTCGTCTTCGAGCAGTTCCAGCATTCGCACGATTCCGGCTTCACCTGCCGCCGCAAGCGCCCAGCATTGCAGGCGGCCGATGCCGACGAGATCGGCACCCATCGCGATCGCCTTGACGATGTCGGTGCCGCGGCAGAACGAGCCGTCGACCATGATCTTGGCGCGGCCGGCGACGGCGGCGACGATCTCGGGCAGCACCTGCATGGCACCGCGGCCATGGTCGAGCTGGCGGCCGCCATGGTTCGACACATAGATCCACTCGACCCCGTGATCGAGCGCGATCGCGGTGTCCTCGGCGGTCGCGATCCCCTTGAGCACCAGCGGGATCTTATACTTGTCCTTGATCAGCTTGACGGTGCGCCATTCCAGCCCCTTCTGGAAGTCGCCGCCGGTGGCGCGCAAGCGGCTTTCGCGGACATAGCGCTTGGCGATATCGCGCTCGCGCCGGCTGTAATGCGCGGTGTCGACGGTCAGGCAGAACGCCGTATAGCCGGCGTCGATCGAGCGGCTGACGCGATCCTCGACGAAGGCATCGTCACCGCGGGCATAGAGCTGGTAGATGCGCAACGCATCGGGTGCTGCCTCGGCGACTTTCTCGAGGCCGGGCTCGGACACCGAACTCAGCATATGGGCTGCGCCAAACCGGCCAGCACCGCGGGCGACGCTGGCGGCGCTGCCTTCGGGATCGAAGATCTCGAGCGCACCGACCGGCGCCATCATGACAGGCAGGCGCAGTTTGCGCCCGAACAGCTCGGCCGATGGGTCGACCCTGGCGACGTTGCGCAGCACCCGCGGACGGAATGCGATCTCGTCCAGCGCCATGCGGTTGCGGCGCATGGTGGTTTCGGTCTCGGAAGCACCGACAATGTAGTCCCAGGCGTTCTGGTCGAGATTGGCGCGGGCCTTGCGCACGAATTCGTGAAGGTTCTGGAACTGTTCGCCGCTGGCGCCGAGTTCATTTGTCGCGGGCTGGATGCGGGTCGCTTCGTTCATCGTGTTCTCCTGGGACTGACGGACCGCGCAAAAGCCGTCCCGCATTGGTTATCGATGCGCCAAGTAAGCGCATCTGGCCGTAATCGAGAAATGCCAAGTCGGCAACCGCAAACCCGGCGGATGCATGACTGGCGCCTGGTTTGGTGCCTGGTCAGTTGCTCGATCAGTTACTTGGCTAGTTACTTGGGTTGGGCATTTGACGCGATCACCGACATCGGCCGGGCGTCGCGTTTGGCGACCATGCTGGCGGTGGTGGCCGCATATTTCTTGAAATGGTCGGTGGCGCGGTGCGCCTGAAACGCGGCTTCGTTGTCGTAGACTTCGTAGAGCAGGAAGTGGTTGGGATCGCTCGCCAGATTGAGAATATCGAACCGGCGGCAACCCGGCTCCTTGGCCGCCGCGATGCCATTCTCCGTGATCGCGGCAAGATACTTTTCGCGCTCGGCTGGCACGATATCGAGATCCACGGCGTTGACAAACATCCCGGCCGATTGTGCGGCGGCGCGCTGGCCCGGCGCGGGCAGCAACATTGTGCAGGCAGCAAAAAGCGCCATGGCGGCAGCGGACAGCCAGATTGATTTGGACATTCGACGATCCTCCCGATGGTTGCCCCGGAATTATTTCCGGTGGCGAACGCTCACCGGTTCGCAATGCGACGAACGGGCTGGCGTCTTGAGGATATTCATAACCGATTGCGCGGGGCCGGGTAAGTCTTTCACCTGTCGCTGCGGGAGCGCTTCCCCGGCCTCTGAAAAATTGCTATGGCTGGTACCCGCAGGAGGCGAGCGAAACTCCTGGCGCATCCAAACGGAGAATGGGCCATGCCAAGATTTGCGGTCACAGGACTTGCCATGACAAGACTTGCCACAACAAGACTTGCCACGACAACGCTTGCCTTCTGGATTGCGGCGCTTGGCGTGAGCTTGTTGGGTGCAAGCGCCGCCAATGCGCAGAGCATGAGCTTGACCAGCCCCGACATCAGCGAGGGCGCCATGATCGCCAACGAGCAGGTACTGGCCGGTTTCGGCTGCGCCGGCGGCAACATCTCTCCAGCCCTGAGCTGGAGCGGCGCGCCGGCGGGCACCAAGAGCTTCGCCGTCAGCATGTTTGATCCGGACGCGCCGACCGGCAGTGGTTTTTGGCACTGGGTCGTGTTCAACATTCCGCCCGCGACGACATCGTTTCCGAAGGGCGCCGGTGACCTGAAGAAGAAGCTGATGCCCAAAGGTGCCGTTCAGAGCCGGACCGATTTAAGCACCGACGGATATGGTGGCCCGTGTCCGCCGGCCGGCGACAAGCCGCACCGTTACCAGATCACGGTTTTTGCCGTTGACGTCGACAAGCTGCCATTTGCCAAAAACCATGATGCATCGGCCGCGCTGGTCGGCTTCGATCTGCACTTCCATACTTTGGCGAAGGCAACATTGACCGGTCTCTACGGCCGCTGAGCACGGAACCGAGAGCCGTGGCATGCAGTTGGTGCCGATAGGTTCCAACCAACCTGGGAACGGGGTATGCGGCCGCTCGCCAATCTTCCGATGGTCGTTGATGTCGTTAGGCTTTCGCCGATTACAAATTGGACATGAAGCGGGATTCCGGCTTTGCCGCAGCGGCGGAGCGCGTATATCCTTGCACGATGCACCGATGCGTTCGGCAATGTTCCGCCGCGGTTTGGCTGTTGGCTCCGTGGGCCGATCGCGGTTTCGGCACCCGGACCGGATAGAGTGGCCTCAATGACACCAGAAAGGTGTTGTGAGCTGTTGGCCAGGTTCAAGAGCGTGATGCTGATTTCCTGGCCCGGAGCGGGCAGCAACTGACAGCAAGAAGGTTCGCCAACCATGCGCAAGAATTCCATCTTTCTCCTCGGCACCGCAGCCGGTATCTGCCTGACCCTTCTCGTTACCGGCCCGCAGGGTGCGCAGTGGGTCGCGGCGGCCAAGGCCGCAGCCAGCGCCGACACCTACTCGCAGCTCAATCTGTTTGGCGAGGTGTTCGAGCGCATCAAGACCGACTATGTCGAGAAGCCCGACGACGCCAAACTGGTCGAGGGCGCGATCAACGGCATGATCACCTCGCTTGATCCGCATTCGCGATACATGAACGACAGTGCCTGGCGTGAAATGCAGGAGACGACTCACGGCGAGTTCGGCGGGCTTGGCATCGAGGTCACGATGGAGGATGGCCTGATCAAGGTGGTCGCGCCGATGGATGACACGCCCGCGGCGCGCGCCGGCATCCTGTCGGGCGACCTGGTCACCCAGATCGATGACGAGGCGGTCCAGGGACTAACGCTGGAGCAGGCCGTGAACAAGATGAAGGGGCCGATCAATACCAAAACCCGGCTGAGCATCATCCGCAAGGGCAAGGACGCGCCGATCGAGGTGTCGATCGTGCGCGAGATTATCCGGGTACGCCCGGTCAGCTATCACGTCGACGGCGGCAATATCGGCTATATCCGGATCAGCTCGTTCAACGAACAGACCACCGATGAGCTGAAGAAAGCGATCGGCGACATCTCGAAACAGGTCCCGCCAGCGAGTCTGGCCGGCTATGTCGTCGACCTCAGGAACAACCCGGGCGGACTGCTCGATCAGGCGGTCTCGGTTTCAAGCGCATTCATGGCGCGAGGCGAGGTGGTCTCGACGCGGGGCCGCACGCCGGAGGAAACCCAGCGTTTCACGGCGCGGGGCGGGGATCTGATCAAGGGCAAGCCGCTTGTCGTTTTGATCAACGGCGGATCGGCTTCCGCTTCGGAGATCGTCGCCGGGGCATTGCATGATCACAAGCGCGCGACCCTGATCGGGACCCGCTCGTTCGGCAAGGGTTCGGTGCAGACCATTATCCCGCTCGGCACCGGCAACGGCGCCTTGGCGCTGACCACCGCGCGCTACTTCACGCCGTCCGGCCGGTCGATCCAGGCCAAGGGTGTCGCGCCCGACATCGAGGTGCTGCAGGACGTGCCGGACGAGTTGAAGACGCGTTCGGAAATCAAGGGCGAAGCCTCGATGCGCGGCCATCTCTCGGCTGAAGGCGCCGAGCAGACCGGCTCGCAATCCTACGTGCCGCCCGCAGAGAAGGACGACAAGGCGCTTGGCGCGGCCTACAATCTGCTGCGCGGCGTCACCGTCAATGCCGGCGTGCCGTCGACGAAGACGGCGGTTCCGAACTGATCGCAACGTCATTCTCGCTGAAGGCTCAGGCCACGGCCACCGGCCTCGGGCGGTGGGCGAAAAACAATTGCCTGATCTCGGCGGCGGGCTTTGCCGCGCTGAACAGATAGCCCTGCATTTCGGTGCAGCCGAGCGCGCGCAGCAATTCCTGCTGCTGCAGCGTTTCGACGCCCTCGGCGGTGGTCGTCATATGCCGCTCGGCGGCGATGTTCACCACTGCCCGCACAATGCCGGACGATCCACTGGGCTCGGCGATATCGTTGACGAAGCAGCGATCGATCTTGATCTTGTCGAACGGAAAGCGCTGCAGATAGCTCAGCGAGGAATAGCCGGTGCCGAAATCGTCGAGCGCGATCCGCACCCCGATGGCGCGAAGCTGATGCAGCGTTTCCAGCGCGGCGTCGTCGTCACGGATCAGGACCGCTTCGGTGATCTCGAGTTCCAGCCGGTTCGCCGCAAGACCGGACGCTGACAACGCGGCGACGATCTTCAAGGCCAGCGTGCCGCTTCGAAATTGAACCGGCGAGACGTTGACCGCGAGATTGATATCGGCGGGCCATGTCGTGGCCTCCGCGCAGGCCGTGGCCAGCACCCATTCGCCAAGCTGGTTGATCAGGCCGGTCTCTTCGGCGATCGGGATGAATTCGGCGGGCGAGATCATGCCCCGCTCGGCGTGCCGCCAGCGCACCAGCGCCTCGCAGCCGTTGATCCTGTTGCCCTGAAGACTGACGCTGGGCTGGTAATAAACCTCGAGTGCCTGATCGGCTATCGCCTGGCGCAGATCCATTTCCAGCACGCGGCGTGCCTTGACCTGCGCGTCCATGGCCGGCTCGAAGAAACGATGGGTCCGGCGTCCCGCCGATTTGGCCGCATACATCGCCAGATCCGCGTTTTTCAGAATTTGATCGAGGTCGGCCCCGTGCTGCGGTGCCAGCGCAATGCCGATGCTGGCGTCGGTGGTGACCTGATGGCCGTGACAGTCGTAGGGCGCCCGGATCGAATCGAAAATTCGCATCGCCAGGTCGGAGGCCGCAGCCGGCGTCTTGATCGCGGTCTGAACGATGGCGAATTCGTCGCCGCCGAGCCGGGCCACGAAGTCGGCGCCGCCGACGCAGCGGCCGAGGCTTACGGCGACGGACTTCAGCAACTCATCGCCGATCATGTGCCCAAGCGTATCATTGACACTCTTGAATTCGTCGATGTCGATATACAGCACCGCCAGCTGTTCGCCAGGCTCAATGCGAGCCAGTTCCTGTTTCAGCCGCTCGTGAAACAGTGCGCGGTTCGGCAGATCGGTCAGCGCGTCATAATGCGCGAGATGCGTGATCCGCTCCTCGGCGTGCCTGCGCTCGGTGATATCCTCGTGGGTCGCCACCCATCCGCCATCGGCCAAAGGCTCGTTGATGATGTGAACTGAACGACCGTCGGTGGTGTCGATGATCCTGGAATTTCTCTGCCAGATGTCACGCAGCACCTGCGAGCAATATTCTTCGTCATCACCCACGAATGATCCGGTCGCCTTGCGATGGGCGATGATCTCGCGGAACGAGCAACCCGGCTTCAGGACTTCCGCCGACAGGCCATACATTTCGATATAGCGCTGGTTGCAGACCACCAGCCGCTGCGAGGCGTCGAACAGCAGCAAACCCTGCGTCATGTTGTTGATCGCGGTATCGAGGCGCTGCTTTTCCATCCGATGTTGTCGCGACAATTTGCGAACGGCGAGAGACAGCATGGCTGTCATCAGAAGCACGAAGCTGCCGCCCGCGCCAATCAGGAATCGTGTTTGATCTCGCCAATCGGCCAGTGCGGCCGACACGGTCTTGCTCGCGACAATGGCAATTGGAAAATTTTTCAGGACGCGGGCCGATGCCACGCGGTCCAGGCCGTCGATCGGGCTGGTCAGGGCTATCGTTCCGTGGCCCGCCAGAATTTTCTGATAGATCGGACTGTTATTGACAGATAACCCGATCTTCCTTTCGATATGCGGATAACGCGCCAGCAGCGATCCGTCTCGATGGTACATCGAAACCGCGGCGCCATCGCCAAGCGCCACGGATCCAAAGTATTTCTCGAAGCTCGCCGGCGTGGCCGCTCGTGTGACGAGCCCCAGAAATTCGCCGTGTGGCCCGGTGATCTTGTAGGCGAAGATGATGACCCAGGATTTGTACAAGCGGCCCCACACCAGTTCGATCAAAGCCAGGTCTTCCGCGGCTCCCGATTTGAAGGCCTTGAAGAAGGCTCGATCACTGACGCTGACGTCCGGAACCGGCCAGACTTCCGACGAGTTGATCAGTCTTCCCTCTGAATCGAACACGTTGGCGCCGGCGACGTCGGGATGCCCGCTGGTCTTGGCTTTCAGTATCTGGTGCATTTCAGGCGTCGACATCCGGCTCCCGAAATTGCCCGGTGTGGCAGTGCCGGCAAGCTGGATTTGCGTGATGATATCTCTTTGAACGGCCGCCAGATCCTCGAACTTTTCGTCGAAGTGCCGCTCCAGCAGCAGCACGGTGTTTTCCAGCTCGCGTTCACTGCTTTTGAGCGCGCGCTCGCGAAAATTGTAGACCATGATCGCTGTCCCGATCGCGGCCGCCGCGATCAGGAATACGCCCCCGACGACGAGCCAGCGGATCGGACCAGTGCGAAAGAATGCCTTGATGTCGAGGGAAGCCTTACCGTCTGCCGTCATGGGTCTGGATCGCTGCCAAGGCTACAACGCCGAAACGGTTGGATAGGCTCCGGCCAACCCGACGTTACTCCGCCGGCATGGAAACGACGTTAGGAATTGGGGTTAATGAAGAGTTAATCCCGGCGTCGGCGGCATCATTTGCCGGTGCGCGCCGGATCCGGTCGGCAGTGGATTCCCGGCGTGGTGCCGATCGTCAAAACTTAACCATCTAAGGCTTTGGGGGCATTCGTGGCGGGTCTGGCACGCGATTTGCGAAGTCTGTCGGCATCGCATGATCACGAAGTTGAGGTGTTAAAATGACAAGAGTGCTGATGGCGTTTCTCGCCGACGAATCCGGCGCAACCGCGATCGAATATGGATTGATCGCCGCCGGCATTGCGCTGGCGATCATCACCGCCGTGGACGGGCTCGGCACCAGGCTCAACAGCAAATTCGCGTCGATCAACAGTTCGCTGAAATAACGACACGGAGTGGATTGCTTCTTTGTCGCAGGCCATGACGTTGGAACGTGAATCCATTGGAACGTGACTCCGCCTTGTCGCGACGCGATGCGCCCGAGCTTTGCAGGGAATTTTGCTCCCTCTCACACAGAGGGCGCAGGGAATGCCGGGCGCCCGATGCGCCCGCAGCCGCGCGTGTAGTGTAGAAAACACGCGCGTTAGTCACCACGGTCACACCGGAAACACCCGGCATTCCCCGCGCAATGGTTTTAACGGTTTCCTTCGTGCTCTCCCCGGTGACCGGGCTTGTTTGTCACCGTCATCAGCAGATCACTCCGCCAACTTGACGCCAGCGTCGGGGCGTCAGGACCACACGACTTCGCCGTCCGTAAATGCGCCGTTCGTCCGCGCCAATTTTGGCGCTGCAACGCTCTACGTCCACCGCATCCCGCACCCAACGTCCGTGACGACCGCGAAGCGCCCCTCTTGTGAGGCGGGATGGCGAATCAATAAAGCTGTTTCTACCCGGCCGTCAAGCGAATTTCGGAAATTCCGAAATTAATCCCACGCGCCGCGCCCCCAAGCAAAAAGCCCGGAAGCGATGCTTCCGGGCTTTTTCGATTTACCAGGAACGCCAGTAGCGGCGCCCCCAATACGGCCCGCCGTAATACCCGCCATAGGCGTAAGGGCCAGGGTAATACGCCGGCCCGTAGTAGCGAGCACCGTAGTAGCGAGGGCCGTAGTATCCGTAAGAGCCATAGCCGGGACCATAATAGCCATAGCCCGGACCGTAATAACCGTAGGCGCCAATGGCTCCCGCGGCGAGGGCCCCGGCGGCCAGACCGAAGCCCAGACCCGGGCCCCAGCCGCGCGCCTGCGCCGGTGCGGTAGCGGTGGTCGCGGCCACCGTGGTGACAACAGCCAGAACGGCCAATGCTTTTCTCATGCGCATCTCCTCCGTTGAATGGTTTCGCTATAACGCTGATGTTTTTCTTTTGTTGCAGGGCCCCCGTATTTTCGTGTCGACGCCTTTGGATTTCAGGCGGCGGATTTCACGGGCGAGACACGACGCTCGCGAATATGTGAAGCGGCGCGAAGTAATCGCCGCGTAATGGTTCCGCGATGGGGAGCGCTAACGCCCTGCCCTTTGCTGCATTTTGCTGATATTGAGTTCCCCGAAACCAATCTCAATATCTTCATCAATCCATAGGGAGCCAGGAAACATGCGTTATCTCCACACCATGCTGCGCGTGCGCAATCTCGATGCCGCGCTGAAATTCTATCAGGACGCGCTGGGATTGAAGGAAGTCCGCCGCATCGACAACGACAAGGCCAAGTTCACGCTGGTGTTCCTGTGCGCCGCCGAGGACGAAGAGCTGCTGAAGGCAGCCAAGGGGCGCGGCGCGCCGCTGGTCGAACTCACTTATAATTGGGACGAGGAAAAATACGGCGAGGACCGCTATTTCGGCCACCTCGCCTACGAGGTCGACGACATCTACGCGACCTGCGCGCGGCTGATGAAACTCGGCATCACCATCAATCGCCCGCCGCGCGATGGGCAGATGGCCTTTGTGCGCTCACCGGATCTGCATTCGATCGAGCTGTTGCAAAAGGGCAATGCGAAGCCGCCGGCGGAGCCGTGGACGTCGATGCCGAACACAGGCCACTGGTAAGGCCATCTCCAAAGTTCCTCGCGCGACATCGTGTTCCGTCGCCTTTGCTGGAACATCGCATTCCCTTCCGCGTTCTTGAATCATGAAGATTTCAAGGAGGCAATCATGGGAAGAGGAATTTTACTCTGGCTTTTGGGCGTGCCTGTTCCGGTGATCATCTTGCTGTGGTTTTTCTTCGACCGCTGATGTCGGGCGATCGTTGCTGGCATCAATTCGCGTTGCGTAACCAAGGCTCCGCCGCCGGCGGAGCCTTATTTTTACGAAAGGCCGCATTGTTTTACGGAGGCCACGATTGCAGAACGGCATTCTGCAATCGTGATGCGACTCGCGCTTTTTTCCTGATATTCCGATATCACCCGCATGGGTCACACATCGGTCAGGGAGCGAACAGACGTGTCGAACAACAATCAGGGGCAACTCAGGATCTGGGGCCGGGCCAATTCGGTCAACGTGCAAAAAGTGCTGTGGTGCCTGCGCGAACTCGATCTGCCCTATGAGCGCATCGATGCCGGCATGGCGTTCGGCCGCAACCGCGAGGCCGACTATCTCGCGATGAATCCGAACGGGCGGGTGCCGACCCTGGTCGACGGCGATTTCGTGCTGTGGGAATCCAATTCGGTGATGCGCTATCTGGCGATGGCCTACCGGCCGCAATCGCCGCTTTATCCGCAGGCGCCGAAGTTGCGCGCCGGCGTCGACCGCTGGCTGGACTGGACGCTGTCGACGCTGCAGCCGGTCGATCGTCCGGTGTTCTGGGCGCTGGTGCGAACCCCGGTCGCGCAACGCGACATGGCCGCGATCCAGAAGGACGCCGACGCCGAAGCGGCGCAGTGGCACATTGTCGACGCCGCGCTGGCGGGCCGCCGCTTCATCGAAGGCGATGAGTTTACCCTGGCCGATATCGCGCTCGGCGCCTATGCGCGGCGCTGGTTCGGCGTCGAGGGCGTCAGCAAGCCGCCGCTGGCGCATCTCGAACGCTGGTTCGCGCAATTCGCCGGCCGGCCGGGATTTGCGCAATTCATAGCGCCGCCGATGTCGTGACGTGATGGCGTGAACGAATGCTGGAAGTCTTACCGGACGAACTTGACGCCGAAGGATTTGCCGCGACGCCACACCACTTCGCAACGCCGCCCGGTTCGGGCGTCACGCGAGAAAGCGAGCCGCAGGCTGCCGGCCAGCACGCTGGCATCATCCTCGACCGTGATCTTCGCGCCGGAGCTCGACAGATCCTGCACCACGCACTGGCGCGCGGCGAAGCCGCCATCGAGGGTGACCCAGCCGGGCTGGTGGAGCGATTTGCGCGCTTCGCGCTTCTTGTTGGCTGCGGCCATTTCCTGCTTTCGATCGACACATCAGTGGGGACATCCCTACCCCGTCGGGCTTTAAAAACCGTTGCAAAACCCTGGAAATACACGCCCCTGTGCCGCCGCGGGCCCGTTCATTTGGCCGGGAAAACGGGCTTCCGGGCGGCTTGCCCGGCCGCGCAAACGCCACTATACGTTCGCCCGTCGCAGCTGGATCAGTTCGCCACGATCCGGCTTCGGCACGGCGCCATCGCAGCCTCAACGCGTTGATTTGCCGGGACTATTTGCCTTAAGGACTGTGCGAAACGGCGATGCCGCGACCAGGTGGGTCCCGGCGAATCCATCCGTTTTCGCTCCCTTCGTCTATCGGTTAGGACGCCACCCTTTCACGGTGGAGAGAGCGGTTCGATTCCGCTAGGGAGCGCCAAATATTTCAATGGCTTAGCTCCAGACAAAGCTTCCGTGTCCAGCAAATGTCCAGCAAGCACATAGAACGCAGGACCCAGGCGACCTGTAAGGTCAGGGTCGCAAAGCCAACATCTTGTGTGGTGCAGCTGGCGCTTAGTACGGCACGGGTATTGCTTCTATCTAAGCAGGCCGCGGCTTCGGGGACAGGGCTGGGGCCAGGCCCGGCGCGCGCTAACTCTCCTCCCGGTCAGCAGGGCGCGCCGGGCCTTTCCCACCTCACGAAAAACCCCGAGGGCTGGCCCGAACGCGGTTGAGGCTTTGAGGCGAGAAATGACAGGTCATCGTACCTCTCGACCCTGGACGGAAGCCGATGAGGAAAAGCTTCGCAGTATGGTACTCGCCGGAGCCGGCCCAGAAACTATCGCGCAGGTTCTGAACCGCACGATTGATTCAGTCCGTGTTCGAGCGAACCGGCTGCGCATCCCCCTGAAAAAAGTTAAATTTAAACGGTGAGGGACCTGTCCTTGCGGA
>NZ_JBEKCZ010000122.1:0-17184 GCF_050014615.1 Bradyrhizobium sp.
AAATTGATGTCCTCGGACTTTAGCGCAACGCCCTCGGTGGCGTGCACGGCGCGGATCGCGCGGCCGATGCGCTGCGCGGCCTGGAACATGGTCGGCGCGTTCAGCAGCGTCTCGATCTCGCCGGTGTGCGGGTCTTCCAGTCCCTCAGTCAGGGTCGAGAGCACCGACTGGCTGATGGCGAGATTGCCGGCGCTGGCGATCGCCATGATGCGCTCACCGGGCTTTGAGAAGATGTGCAGCTTGCGAAAGGTCGAGACGTTGTCGAGGCCGGCATTGGTGCGGGTATCCGCGATCATCACCAGCCCGTCCCGCACCAGCACTCCGCAGCAATAGGTCATTCCAAATCCTTGCCCAGTCCCTGAACTCTTTTCGGGTGATTACCGGCGTCAAACTAGTAGCCAATTTCGCCTGACGCGTCCAACCCGATTCGACGGTTTTTCGCGTCATTGCGAGCTAACGGGTCGCGCGAATGAGCGCCGATGACAGGCTCCGCGAAGCAATCCATCGGGCAGCAGGGAAAGTCTGGATGCTTCGCTTCGCTCGCAATGACGCGAGCAATTGAGAGACACGTCCGCCTTCTCGCGGCGCGATGCGCCCGAGCTATGCAAGAAATTTGCCTCCCTCTAATGAAGAGGGCGCAGGGAAAGCCGGGTGCTTGGCGCACCCGCAGCCCCCTGTGCAACAAAAAAGCACAGGGGTAGAAGCCACAGGTTCGCCGGAACACCCGGCCTTCCCTGCGCAATGGTTTTAACGGTTTCCTTCGTGGGTTTTAACGGTTTCCTTCGTGCTCTCCCCAGCGACCGGGCTTTGTTGTCACTGTCATCAGCGGATCGCTCCGCCAACTTGACGCCAGCGTCGGGGCGTCAGGACCACACGACTTCGCCGTCCGCAAGCTTGCGCTCTCGTCAGAAGCGCCGCCCACGTCCACCGCATCCCGCACCCAACGTCCGTGACGACCGCGAAGCGCCCCTCTTGTGAGGCGGGATAGCGAATCAATAAATCTGTTTCTACCAAACGGCGAAACGAAATATTTTTGCAAACAGGGCTGGACAGCACATTCGCCAGACCGCCCGACGGGCAAATCAGTCGGGTCGATCGAAGCGGGAAGGGCCTTCGCCGTTAGTACCCGCGCAAGCGGGCCGTCGTGAACCTTTGCGGCGCGATCCGCGACAAAAAACCACGATCGTCGCGAACGGCGGCGCGTGCCGCGCCGATCGCACGACGCCGATTGAGGTTGCGATGCCGATCGTCAGAATCCTCCTGGTGCTTCTCGCGCTCGCTTCGCCGGCGCTCGCGCAGGACGGCGCGCGCGATGCGGCCGCCGCGCGCGAGGCCGCGCAGGCCTTCCGGGTCTACGTCGAAGGGGTGATGAAAACGGGCGGGCGGCCTGACCTGACCCGACCGGAGGTCGCCGCGCTGCTCGACCGCGTCTTCGATCTTGACGCTTTGGACGCGCTGCCGCCCGCGCAGGGGAGCGATCTTCCCTGGCTGCTCGACTGGATGGAGGCCGCAAACGCGGTCAACAAATTGTTCACCCGCTACGGCTCGAAGCCGGGGCCGCAGCCCGATCTGGCGGCGATCCAGCGCAACATGACCGAGTACGAGGACCAGTACGCGGTGGCGATGAACTTCCTGATCCGCGGCCAGGCGCGCGAGGCGGTTTCGGTCAAGATGTTCTGGGCGGGCCTCGCGCCGGAGCAGCGCACGCGCATACGCGAGGAGGGGCTCGCGGGCGCCCGCAACTCCTCCGCCGAGTTTATCCTGAGCGCCGTCTGCTCGGCGATCATGGGCAGCGGCAAGCCTGACAACGCCCGCCTGGTATTGGCCGCCATCCGCGACACGCGCGAGGTCTGGGCGAGCTATTTCCTGCCGCAGCATCGCTCCCACATCCTCGAACAGCTCGCCGACTATACCAAGCGGGTGCCGGACGAGACGGCGCGAGCGGATCTCGCCGCCTTCGCGGCCGCGCTTCAAGCGGTGAATTGATCTGACGTCTTGCAGCCTGCGTCGGCAACGGCGCCGGATTGTCCGCCGGTGACCGCTTCGGGTCAAAGGCGGTCCTGACGGTCCTGAAATGGGACTTCCGAGATACCCCTATCAACGGACATCGCCAGTCCAGCCCAACTGGTCCGTTCAGTGCCACAAACGCGTGTCCGTTTCAGTCCGACCTCCGATCACGGTTCCGCTCTGCCTTGCTTCGCGACTGCAGCGTCTGCTTCCACAACGGGATCGTTGAAAGTCCAACGGGGAACCGTGCGCATACGATCGAGACCGGCGAAGACGCCTGAAGTAGCAGCGGCGTCCGGCGCGTCCTCTCGCAAGGCGGCCTCGAACTCCCGGCCAAACCCGCGAAAGCTGTCAGCCTCCAGCTCGCACAGGTGAATCTGGTTCCAGTCGATCTTGAGCGCAGGGTCTTGAAAGAGCACCGCCGCCGTCTCCATTGCCCTGAATGTCCCAAACCTTCCTGCCCGGACAAGCTTCGCGGCGGCAGGGCCACAATAGTCCCGCATAACGTCCCGGTACTCACCGAAAAATGCAGGTTCCACCTGGATGAACTCCAGTGATGCCTGCCGGTCCGGCCGATCGGTTGAGCCCTGCCAGTCTCGCGGAAGGATGAAGGACGACGCGGTCGTCAGGAGAATCTCGGCGCGTAGCAAGTCCAACGTCGCCGGTTGTTGCTTGACCACGAGGTCTAGTATTGCATCGCCCGGAACCAAGCTGCGAAAGTAGCTCAGTTCGAGATGGCTCCACACCGGTGCTTCCGAGGCGTTCTGAAAGATAGAGCGGTGCCGATAGAGCGCCTGTCCGAGGCATGTTTCTCCGAAGCGCGCCCAATTGACCGCGCTGTCCTTGAGCGCAGTTTCCATTCCGGGATCGCGTACATGCATCGTCCTGGCGAGCACTACGAGGCGGTCGTCGGTCTCGATCCGGGCCAGGCACGCGCTGCTTATTGGACGGATTGTTGGAGCCAATGGACACCTCACTAAATCAGGGCAGATCTTGCCTTCCGAAGGCTACTATAGACTAAAGACCGCACGCTCGCCTCGTGGTGCTCGCGTGCAACGGCCGACGACCAGGTGATGTCCGAGCCGGGTCAATCGCGTCATCCTGGCCGTGTTGCGCCGACCAATTGAGCCCGCCCCGCAAAGCAGACATTCTCACAGGCAGTCGGCATGTCTCAAAAGTTCCAAACTCGGCAATCGCCATGACGCGACCTTCAAGTCAGATTTGGTCGCGCGATCGGTCTCACTTGCGTCATGGCGACGCCCGAGATGGCGAGTAGCGCCCCGATAGCTAATGTCGGGGTCATGCGGTCGCCGAGGAACAACACGCTCGACATCAGGGCGAAGACCGGAAGCAGCAGGGCGAATGGTGCCACGCGGGCCATGGTGCAGCGGGCGATCAGCCAGAACCAAAGGCCGAACCCGACAATTCCTCCGATGAAAATAGTGTAGGCGAGCGCCATCCAGCCACGTTCGTCCGCCGTGACAAGGGTCGTCAGTTGTCCATGTTCAAGCCACAGCGACATCAACATGACCTGCGGCACCGTCAAAAGTGACGACCACCCCGTCAACATCAGGGGATCAAACGGGCCGTGGCGCTTGGTCAAGACGTTGGCGACCGCGAACGCGAAGGCCGCCCCGACCACCAGCAGGATCGGTAAAGCATTTGCGGACAGGCCCGGCCCGGCGGCCAACACGACCACGCCGCCGAAGGCAAGCAACACACCGGCGGACGTCATCAGCGACGGCCTCTCCGCAAGCAGTGGCCAGGCCAACAGGACGGTGAAGGGCGTCGTGAGTTGATAGGCGACGGCGGACATACTGCCTGAACCGAGCCCCATGCCCACATAGAACAACCCGAAATTCAGTCCACCAAGGAAGATCGAGATGACGGCGATAGGGCCGAACTCTTGACGTGTCGGCCTTCTGACGAAGGGGATGAGCAGCAATGCGATGGCGAGGAAGCGCAGTCCGAGGAAGAAAAGTGGCGGAAACTCCATAACGCCCACTTTGATGGCGACGAACTGATAGCCCCAGAGCAGGGGCACCAGCACCGCGCAGGCGATCTGAATGAAAGACATGGCATACTCCTTTTAAGACCAATCGGTCCAGATATAGGCGCGCCTAACCCGGAATGCGTCCATGGGCTGAGCTACCTGATGAAGCGGTCGAGCAGAGCGTCAACAGTGGCTTGCGACGAGCTTCGCATTGGTCCCGTTTTACCGATCACCCGAAGTCCCTCGACGAAGCAGACCAGTATCCGCGCGGCACTTGCAGGCTCAACACCAGCTGCCAGCTCGCCTGCTGCCTTCGCGCGCGCGAGCGCGCCAGCGGCCTTGGCCTCCATCGCTTTGAAAAAACCGCCGATGCGACCTTCGACATCCGGGTCGTGGCCGGCCAGTTCCATGGCGGTGGCCACCAGCAGGCAGCCGCGCCGGCCACTGGCGCCGCTGGTGCGGTCGACGTAACCGGCAAGGAAGGTCCGCAGGCCATCCACCGGCGCGTGGCGCGGACCGAGTTCGACGTCGATCCGCGCCAGAGCGTCGGCGATATAGCGATCGAGCGCACGCAGGAAGAGCGCGTGCTTGCCCCCGAAAGCGGCATAAAGGCTGCCACGCGAAAGCTTCGTCGCCCGAAGCAGGTCTGGAAGCGCCGTGCCGTGATAGCCGCGTGACCAGAACACACCCATGGCACGCTCGACAGCGGCTTCGGGGTCGAAACTACGGGGCCGGCCACGCGGCAACCGCATTGGGGTTTGGCGTTTCATAACCGTAAATATAGACCGATCGGTCTTGAATTGCAAATGGCAGCCAAATGGCAGCGATGGGTCAGGCAAATCAGTTGGATCGATCGAAGCGGGGAGGGCCTTCGCGGTCGGCAGCCGCGCAAGCCGCGATCACCAAATCCAACGTCCACGCCGTGATCGGACATGGCGCTGATGCGGCGCGATATCCGGGATGTGCTGCCGGAAGCGGAGCTGCGCTATCTATCGCAGCCCGTAACCTTCAGCACCTCCCGCAAACGACCCGCAAGTTCGGCCTTACGGTATGGCTTCGCCAGGATCACCGAGCCGTCGCGAAGCCGGCCGTGCATCGTCAATGTTTCCAATGCATATCCCGACGTCAGCAACACCCTCAGATCCGGCCTTGTCTGTCGCGCGCGATCTGCCAGTTCCCAACCATTGACGCCGCCCGGCATTACAATATCGGTAAAGAGGACGTCGATCTGGATGTCGGTGCCGAGCTTCTGCAAAGCGTCATTGCCGTCAACGGCAGCCGTCACGCGATAGCCCAGGCTTTCCAGGCTCATGATCGCATAAGAGCGAACGAATGGATCGTCCTCGACAACCAGCACGGCTTCTTTGCCGCCGGGAGCGACATCCTGTTTGGCGCGAGGCGGGACCGGCTGACCCGGCGTATGAGTCGAAAGCGCTGGCAAATATATTCTGACCGTGGTGCCAAGGCCGGGTTCACTGTAAATCGAAACGTGGCCGTTGGATTGCTTGACGAAGCCGTAGACCATGCTGAGGCCAAGACCGCTGCCCTTGCCGACCTCTTTGGTCGTGAAGAACGGCTCGAAGACGCGGTCCAATACCGTTTTTTCCATTCCCTCGCCATTGTCCGTGATCGCGATCAGGACATATTCCCCTGGTCGCACTTCCGGATGAACGGTGTGATAATGATCGTCGAGCGATACGTTCCCGGTTGTGATGCTGAGCCGCCCGCCGGCGGCCATGGCGTCCTGTGCATTGAGGGAAAGGTTGAGGATCGCCGATTCGAGTTGGGCAGGATCCGCATAGGCTGACCGAAGATCCAGATCGAAATCAGTCCGAACTTCGATGTCTTCCCGCATCGTTCGTCTCAGCAATTTGTGCATCGAGTCGAGAAGCGTGTTGCAGTCGACCGCGACAGGCCGCAGCGTTTGGCGTCGACTGAACGCCAGCAGGCGCTGGGTCAACTCTGCTCCCCGCTCGCCAGCGAGGCCAATGTCGTCAGCGAGCCGCTTCAGGTCCTCCCGGGGCTTTAGTTGTTCTCCCAAAAACTCGGCATTACCGACGATCACCGTCAGGAGATTGTTGAAGTCGTGGGCGATGCCGCCGGAAAGTTGGCCCACAATTTCCATCTTCTGCGCCTGGACGAGTTGTTCCTCGGTTCGCTTGCGATCGGTCAAATCATGAATGATTCCGACAAATATCGATGCGCCGTCCTGCTTCGCTTCCCCGACCGACAGGTCCATCGGAAAGGTGGAGCCGTCCTTGCGCTGACCAACCACTTCCCGGCCGATGCCGATAATCTTGCGCTCGCCGGTGTCGAGAAAATTGCGGATGTAACGGTCATGTTCCGCACGATATGACCCCGGCATGAGAACTTTTACATTCTCGCCAATAATCTCCTCAGCCTTGTACTTGAACAATCGCTCGCAGGCCGGATTGAACATCATGACGTTGCCACGCGCGTCGATCAGAATCACGCCGTCGACGGCGGTGTCGACCACGGCCCGGAGCCGCGCCGCGCTCTCGCGCAATACCCGTTCGACTCTCTCCCGCTCGGTCAAATCATGAATGATGCCTACGAATATCGACCCTTCGTCTTGCTTCGCCTCGCCGACCGACAGGTCCATCGGAAAGGTTGAACCATCCTTGCGCTGGCCCACGACCTCTCTGCCGATCCCTATGATCTTTCGCTCTCCGGTCCGATGGAAATTACCGATATAGCTGTCGTGCTCGTCGCGATAACGCCGCGGCATCAGCATTTTGACGTTCTGCCCAATGACCTCCCTTGCCTGATATTTGAATAGCCTTTCGCAGGCGGGGTTGAACATCAGCACGATGCCGCGCGTGTCGATGAGAATGACACCGTCGACCGCGGTCTCAACAACGGCTCGTAGCCATGCGGCTTCCGTGCTGCTTGGCTTGGGATCAAGATCGCCGGTTTGCACCTGAAAGCCTTCCTCCGCGGATCGCGACTTCCGCCAGACATGAGTGGATCGCGCCAAGCAGTGTCGCCGGGGCAAACGGTTTGCGCAGGCAACGTGCCGCCCCCAGCTCAAGCGCCATGCTCAGGAAATCGGGGGCCGGCGTTCGCTGCTCGGCAAACACGTATCCGGAGATGGCGATCAGTGGAACCGTCGGCGCATGCCGATGAAAGACCCGGATCGATTCAAAGCCGCGCATGTGCGGCATGAAGATATCGATAATCATGAGGTCGAATGTCGACCCATCGAGAGCGTTTAGCCCCGCCTCAGCGCCGTCGGCTGTGACGATTTCAAAGCCTCGATCTTCGAGCCACGCGCGGATTGCATTTGCGACCAACGGGTCATCGTCGACAACGAGAATGCGTGTCATCATGGGAACTCGATGTTGAAATTTGCATTTCCAACAAACCCATCGAACTCACCCAGACGCATTCTTCGAACGCAGGGCACCGCTTTTGAACGCGAATCACCCGCATAGATTGCATCTCGCCAATTCACAAATCCATTAAAATGTCCGCTATCCGACTTGGGTTATACGCATCGGACAGTGATTAGTGCGCAAAACCGAGACAGTAACGCTGACGTTGACCGTTTAATTTCCCGGCGCCCTTATTCGTTGACCTGAGCAAAATTGGCCACGTTCACCCCGCCGCCTGCATGTCGTCGGCGTCGATGAAACCGCCGGACTGCCGCTGCCACAGTGCCGCGTAGTGCCCGTTGCGGCGCAGCAGTTCATCGTGCGTGCCCTGCTCAGCGATGCGGCCGCGATCGAGCACGACCAGCCGGTCCATGCGGGCGATGGTCGACAGCCGATGCGCGATGGCGATCACGGTCTTGCCGGCCATTAGCGTGCCGAGGCTCGATTGGATCGCGGCCTCGACCTCGCTGTCGAGCGCCGAGGTCGCCTCGTCGAGCACCAGGATCGGCGCGTTGCGCAGGATCACGCGCGCGATGGCGATGCGCTGGCGCTGGCCGCCGGAGAGCTTGACGCCGCGTTCGCCGACCTGGGCGTCGTAGCCGCGGCGCTCCTTCCAGTCGACCAGATCGAGGATGAATTCGTCGGCATGGGCGAGCCGGGCGGCGGCGATCACCTCGGCGTCGCTGCTGTCCGGGCGGCCATAGCGGATATTGTCGCGGATCGAGCGATGCAGCAGCGAGGTGTCCTGGGTGACCACCGCGATCTGCGCGCGCAGGCTCTCCTGGGTCACCGCGGCGATGTCCTGCCCGTCGATCAGGATGCGGCCGCCTTCGAGGTCGAAGAACCGCAACAGCAGATTGACGACGGTCGACTTGCCGGCGCCCGAGCGTCCGATCAGGCCGATCTTCTCGCCCGGCCGCACCGTCAACGAGAGGCCTTCGAGCACGGCGTGAGGGAGCGGCCGGCCTTCTTCGCGGGCTGCTATCGTCCGGCCGTAGTGGAAGCGCACATCCTCGAACGCGATCTCGCCCCGCGTGACCACGAGCGCTTGCGCCTGCGGCCGATCGGTCAGCGTGATCGGTCGCGCGATGGTCATCATGCCTTCCTGCACCACGCCGATATTCTCGAAGATGGCGGTCACCTGCCAGGCCACCCAGCCGGAAATGTTGACGATCTGCCAGGCCAGCGGCAGCGCCATCGCCACCGTGCCGACCGAAACCTGCCCGCGCGTCCACAACAGCAGCGCCAGTGCGCCGGTGCCGGTCACCATCAGGGCATTGAGCGACGACAATGCGAGCCCGAGCAGCGTGTTGAGGCGCAGCGACGCATGGAACTTGCCGGTGTGCTCGTCGATCGCCTCGCGCACATAGGCGTCCTCCTGCCAGGGACGCGCGAACAGCTTGACGGTGAGGATATTGGTGTAGCTGTCGACGATCCGGCCGGTGACCAGCGAACGGACCTCCGACATCTCCTTGGAACGGTCGCGCATGCGCGGCACGAAAACGCGCAACAGCACCAGATAGCCGACAAACCACAGCGCGATCGGCAACGCCAGCCAGCGGTCGGCGCTGGCCAGCAACAACAATGCGCTGGTGCCGTAGACCAGGATGTACCAGACAGCGGTCAACAGCGACACCAGGGTCTCGCGGATCGCCGGTCCGGTCTGCATCACCCGGTTGGCGATACGGCCGGCGAAGTCGTTCTGGAAGAAGCTCCACGATTGGCGCACCACATGCCAATGGCTCTGCCAGCGAACGAGGTTGCCGACATTGGCGGCGATCGCCTGGTTGGCCACGATGTTCTGCAGGGTCAGCACCGCCGGGCGCAGCACCAACAGCACCACCGCCATCGTCAGCAACAGCGGCCAGAATGTCGCGAACAGGCTCTCCGGCGGGCTTGCGGTGATCAAGCTGACGATGCGTCCGATAAAGACCGGGATCAGCGAATCCAGCAGCGCCACCGCGAAGCCGGCGGCGAACAGGCCGGCGAACAGGCCTTTGGCCTGGCGGGCGTAGTGCCAATAGAACGCCACCAGTCCGGGCGGCGGCTCGGGATCTGTCGGCGTGGCGGTCGGCTTCAGCCGCCGTTCGAACAAGGCAAACATGGCGTGCTCACAAGAAAAGAAAATGTGCCGCGTTCGGCGAGGCATGGCGCCGCCGTGCAGCACAACCAATCAGGCTAAAAGGACGCGGGTCTCTACAACAGGTTCAATCGCGCGTCTCCCCGCAGAGACGACGCTGCGTCGAAACACGAAGGTCTGACCGGAGTTGGTATGCGCATGGTCGGCTCCTTCGTTTTGTGATCCGCGGCCACTGGATTTCCGCGGCCGCGACCCCGTGCTCGCCGAGGTCGGCCATCCCGTCCGTCACAGCTACCTGTAATGCTACGTACCGTAGCATAAAAACCGGAGCGGTCAAGCGAAGCGGGGGGATTCGATGGGTGGTGCGCGCCCCGAGCGCCGGCAAAAAGCGCGACAGCCATCAGGCCTGCCCTGGACTTCATCGGCAGGAATCGAAACGCAACATCCAATGGCGGCAGGGTGAAATCGGCTGGCGGCCGGCTCGAATGCCGGGTCGTGCCACCGACCGGGCTGGCCTATTTCAATCCAGTACTGATCGAAGTGAACTTGGTATTGAGCTTGGAGCCCAGCCCGTTCACGGCGGCGATAATGGCGAGCGCGATTCCCGCTGCTATCAGGCCATACTCGATGGCGGTCGCGCCGGTCTCGTCAGCTAAAAAGTCTCTGAGCGTTCTCATGGCATCTATAAGCCGCGGAAGACATTAAGCCCGGTATAATTCGATGTTCGAAAGTTGCTCCTATCGGGAACCTGTTTGTCGCAGGGTCTCGGGGGCAGGTCGAGCGCTGGCGAAGCAATCCATAGTCGGTACTTGCGGATACGAAGCCTGGATTGTTCCGTCGCTAACGCTCCTTGCGCAAACGCTTCGCGTTTGTCGCAGGCAATGACGCCAAATCGAGACGTGCGTCCGCCTTCCCGCGGCGCTTCGCAGTCGATTGCTGCCTTTCGGTGGAACTTCCGAAAAGGCCTGTGCTGTCTTCCTTCAGTGCGTGTTCGACGCATCCACGGATATGCGAGACCATAATCGATTGCGCGCGCTTCCAGTCGCGGGCAAGCGCGGTTTCCAGCAGTGCCTGATGCTCACGGGCTGCGATCTCCCCGCGGAATACGACCGCGATCATCTGATAGCGGAGATAGCGATCGTAGGCCGCGGCGTGCGCGGCGAGAAGCACGTCGGACCCACAGGCCGAGATCAGGGAATGGTGGAAGTCCCAGTCGCACTGCTTCCATAATTCCTGGCCCTGCCGCTGTCCTGCCAGCATGCGTTTTTCCATGACGCCCAGCTTATGGTGGGCCGAAACCACCCGGCCTTCCCAATCGAGATCGCCTGCGCAAAAGGACTGCTCAAGCGCGTGGTTTTCGAGCAACAGGCGCAATTCGGCGACCTGCCTGAAGTCGGCGGCCGACACCGGCGCGACCTCGAAGCCGCGCTGACCTTCGGCCACAATCAGGCCCTCCGCGCACATCCGGTTCAAGAGCTCGCGCAGCGTCGGGATGGAAGTGCCGTAACTCTCGCCGACGCGCTCGAGCCTCAGCTTCTGACCCGGAGCCAGAACGCCGAAAATGATGTCGGAGCGTATGCGGCGATACGCCGATTCTCCGACTGTCTCTGTGGTCTGGCTCTTCGTCAGCACGTTTGGCCTCTCATTGGTACCGATTTAACACGTTTGAACCCTCACGCACGGCTCAATCTGTTGGCGTTGCGTAGTTGTCCAAAACCCCCGCGGCATCCATGGCCGCCCGCCAGGCGAAGACCATGGCAGGTCCGATCATCGTGCCGGGTCCGGGATATGTTCCCTTGAAGATCGAGGCGGCATCGGCCCCGGTCGCATACAATCCCTTGAGCAGCTCACCATTCGATTGCAGGACGCGAGCGCGGGAATCTGTATGCAGGCCCACACTGCTCGCCAGGTCCGATGGCCAGACCGCGACCGCATAATAGGGGCCGGGCCCGATTTTCCGCAGGCATGGATTGGGCTTGTTCGTCGGATCGCCGTTGAAGCGGTTGAGCTCGCTGGTTCCGCGGCCGAACTCTTCGTCGATCCCGGTTTCCGCATAGCCGTTATAGCGCTCCATCGTTTGCGACAATGTTTCGCCGTCCGCCCCAATCTTCGCGGCCAGGTCCGCGATCGTCTCGCCCTCGAACAAATAGCCGGCGTCGACGAAACGACGCAGGTCGCGTGTACCCGGATGAACGAGACCAATACCGAAATCGGAGATGAAGCTGCGATCGCAGATCAGATAGGACGGCACGTTGGCCGGCGCGCCATTCGCGCGGAGCATTGCCTGGACGAAGTCGTGATACGAACTGGCCTCGTTGACGAACCGCCGGCCGTTGCTGCCGACGGCCAGCAGTCCCGGCTTGGCGCGATCCAGCATGATGTGCGGGAACACCGAGAGATGGCCGTCGAGCTGCTTCATCACCGAACTTGGCATCCATAGTGCCGGGCTATGCAATTTGCTATCGATCTGTCCGCAGACGCGCTCGCCGGCGAGGATGCCGTCGCCGGTATTGGTGTCGCAGGTGAGTGAGTAGCGACGGGTGTTCTCGGGCAGAAACCGTTCGCGAAGCTCCTCGCTCCGGCCGATCCCGCCGGTCGCGAGCAAGATGCCTTTCCCGGCACGCAGCGCAAGCGCGCCTGTCGGCGTGGTCAGAACGGCACCCACGATCTCGTCGCCGGCCTTGACCAGTTCCTTCAAGGCAGTGCCGTATCTGATATCGACGGCCAGTCTTCGAAGGTCGTATAGCAACCGTGCTACCAGCGCGTTGCCCATGGTCAGGCGCGTCCCGCGCTTGAAGGTGAGCCGATCCCGCGCCTGCCGCGCCAGCAGGCTGAACGCGTGTTTGAAGTTGCCCCACGAACTGAACGGCTCGAGTAAAGCCGGAATATCGTTCTTGCCGACCATCATGCCGCCGAGCACCATGAACTCACGGCGGGGTGGTCGAACGCGGTCGAAATCGTTGCCGAGCCTTCGTCCGTCGAACGGGAGGACGCCAAGCGCGCGTCCGCCGATCGCCGCACCCGGCAGATCCCGGTAGTCCGGATGGATGGGTGGGGGCACAAAGACGACGCTGGTGCGCCGTTCGAGATAATCGAGGACGGTCGGCCCCGAGGCCAAATAGGCCGACAGCCGTTCGTCCGATGCGTCATCGCCCAACACGCCGGCAAGGTAGTTCCTGGCCGCAGTGATCGAATCGGGTACGCCGGCAGCTTCACTTTGGTGGCTGCCGGGAATCCAGACCGTGCCGGCGGACGTTGCCGTCGTCCCGCCGACCATGTCGGATTTTTCGCAGACCACGACTCGTAATCCTTCCAGCGCACCGACGAGAGCGGCCGTCATTCCAGCCGCGCCGGCGCCGACGATCAGGAGGTCGGTCTCGCCGTCCCAGTTGCGATCGCCGGATGAGGGTGTGGGACTCGCTCGATTTGCCATCGCGACGGACGCTTTACAGAAACCCGATAGAAATCCAGGGCACAAATGCCACCAGCAAAAGCCCTATCACCAGCGCCAGCATGTAACCCGCGATCGGCTTCAGCCCTTCGTCCGGGTGCACTCGGCTGATCGCGCAGGCCGCATAGTAGCCGACGCCAAACGGCGGCGCGAACAGGCCGACGCCCATCGCCAGGATGATGACCATCGCATAGTGAACCTCATGCACGCCGACCTGTTTCGCGATCGGAAACAGAAGCGGGCCGAACAGCACGATCGCCGGGATTCCTTCGAGCACGCTGCCGAGAACGATGAAGGCGGCCATCGACACCAGCAGGAAGGTCGGCACCCCACCGGGAAGTCCCGTCATGGCCCTGGCGAGATCGCGCGAGAAGCCGGACTGGGTCAGCGACCAGGCCATGCTGGTCGCGGCGCCGATGATGAGCAGGATCGCGCCCGAAAGGGCCGCGGTCTCGACCAGCATCGGGTAGATGCGCTTCCAGTCAAATGTCCGGTAGATCAGGAGGCCGGCGAGTACCGCGTAAGCGATGCCGATGGTGGACACCTCCGTTGCGGTCGCTACGCCCTCGATGACCGCGGCCCTGATCACGAACGGCAGCGCGATCGCGGGCAGGGCGACGACCAATGCGCGGCCGATCTCGCCGACAGAAGCCCGTGTCTCCTGCGGCAGGACTTCGCTGCGATTTCGGCGCCAGACAACCACGCACAGGATCGCGCCGACCACCACGCCAGGCAGCAAACCGCCGGTGAAGAGGGCTGCGATCGAGACGCCGGTGACGGAGCCGACCGTGATCAGAACCAGGCTCGGCGGGATTGTCTCGGTCTGCGCGCCGGTCGCAGCCAGCAAGGCGACTAGTTCGCCGGGCTTAGAACCTCTCGCTCTCATCTCGGGAAAGAGCGCCGGCGCGATCGCGGCCATATCCGCCGCCTTCGAACCGGAGATGCCGGAGACGAGGTACATCGCGCCAATCAGCACATAGGAAAGACCGCCGCGCACATGGGCAAGGAGGCTCGCCAGAAAGTTGACCATCGCCCGCGCCATGCCGGTCATCCCGATCAAAAGCCCGAGGAAGACGAACAGAGGCACCGACAGCAGGATCAGATGCGACATTCCTTCCTCGATCCGTCCCACCACGACCACGATTGGAGTCTCGGTGGTGAGGGCCTGATATCCGAACGTGGCGAGGCCGAAGGCGAATGCGATCGGCAGGCCGGCGCAGACGAGGCAAGCCACGATGCCGACGAAAAAGATCAAGAGATTGAGGTTGCCGAGATCTTCCAGCATGGGCTGCAACAGGTAAAGGCCACCGGCGACGAGCGCGCTGGCCCCGACGGCGCCGACGACGTGGCGCCAGTTCCCGGCCTCGATCAGCCTGATCAAGCCAATCGCGATCATGATCGCGAAGCCGACCGGCAGTGCCGCGGCGCGCCAGGCGTCCGAAATCTGCATCGCCGGCGTTGTGACCGCGACCTCATCGGTTGCGAATTCGTAAGCCGAAGGAAGGATGAGCAGCAGAAACGTCAGGGCCGCGACCGTCGCGAGGACTTCGAGCGCCCGGCGCGCGGGAGGCGAAAGCATCCCGACTACCGCCGTCATGCGCATGTGCTCGGCGCGATGCAGGGCGACGGCGGAACCCAGCATCGCCAGCCAGAGGAACAGCGTCGATGCCAGTTCGTCCGTCCAGATGATCGGATGATGGAACACGTAGCGGGAAACCACGCCACCGAGCAGCACCAGAATTTCGAGAAGAACGAGTGCTGCGGTAGGCACTCCGATCAGCACTCCGATGGTCCGGTCCAGTTTGCGCAGCAGGCCTTTCGACGGTGTCGCGATCAGATTTTCGGTTTCCATCCGACCGCTCCTCGATTCGACGGCTAGTGTTGTCACAACCGGGTCAGGCCAGCTTGCCGGAATACTTCTCCAGGACTACCCAGGCATCGTCGCCGTATTTCTGTTTCCAGTCCGTATAGAAGCCAGCCCTGGTCAATGCCTGCCGGAATTGTGCCTTGTCCGGACGATTGAAGACGAGCCCCTTGGCCTTGAGGCTTCCTTCGAGGTCGATATTGAGGCGCTCGGTCTCGGTCCGCTGATTCATCGTCGCCGCCTCGAGCGATGTTGTGATGAGCGCCAAATCTTCCCGGGCCAGTGACTTGATCCGCTTGCCGTTGGCGATAATCCATAGACCGTCCCACATGTGTTCGGTGATGGAGCAATACTTCTGTACCTCGAAGTATTTACCGGATTCGATGATGGTAAGCGGATTCTCCTGTCCATCGACGATCTTCGTCTGCAATGCCGAATAAAGCTCGTTGATGGTGATCGAGGTCGGCGACGAGCCAAGCGCCGCGAACAGTGAAACCCAGACCGGGCTCGGCGGCACGCGCATCTTCATGCCCTTGAGATCCTCGACCGAATTGATGGGCCGGTTGCTGGTCGTGATGTTGCGATAGCCGCTATCGAGAATCCTGGGAAAGGCGTAGATGCCCACCTTGTCCAGGCCGTCGCGGATGCTGGCGCCGAGGTCGCCGTCCATCGCCTGCCACACATGCGCGTAGTCGCTGAACGCGAACGCCATCCCGCTGATGCCGGCGATCGGCGAGACGACCTGCATCGAGATGCCGGAAGCCGTCATCATGTCGAGCGCGCCCGAGCGCACCTGCGTCAGCATCGCTGCGTCCGAGCCGAGTTGCGCGCTCGGGAAGAACTGGATGTCGATCCGACCATCTGATTGCCGTCGGATGTCCGCGCAAGCTTCTTCCATGGCTTTCGAGGACGGATGGCTGTCGGCAAACTGACCGCCGACCTTCAGGCTGACCTTCTTGCCCTGTGCGACCGAAGGCGCCGCCCAGAGCGCTGCTGCCGATCCGATCGCGGTCGCGCCGAATTGACGTCTGCTGAGAGCCATCTGCTCCTCCCGGGTTGGAATTTTTTAGGTTGATGCGCGATCAGGCCTTGCCGGCCTTCGCGAGATCGGCGAGGGCGTCGATGGCCAGCACGTAGCCGGTGGCGCCAAGGCCCGCGATCACGCCGGTGACGCCGTGGGACATCAGCGACTTCTGATACATCGGCTCACGCTTGTGGATGTTGGTGATGTGAACCTCGACCTTCGGTCCGTCGAACATCTTCAAGGCGTCGAGCAGCGCGATCGAATGGAACGAAAATCCCGCGGGGTTGATGGCAACGCCGAGCTTGGTGCCACGCGCCTCGTGCAGCCAGTCGATCAGGGTTGCTTCCGAATTGGACTGCCGGAAGTCAACCTCGAGCCCGTGCTTCTCTCCCCGCTCTATGCACCGCTTCTTGATGTCGTCTAGCGTGTCGCGTCCGTAGATCTCGGGTTCGCGGACGCCGAGCAGGTTCAAGTTGGGTCCGTTGAGGACCAGGATCGTTCCGGTCATCCAAATCTCCTCCAGTCGCCGTTTGGTCGCGCTTTCGAATGACGTGGATATGATCGTAAGGTAAAATGAAAATCAACTGGTGTTTTATAATTCACTAGGTAATAATTGATGGGTAGCCGACTTGCGGCGGACCAATAAGCCGGTCCTCTTGGAGGTGCAGAAATGCCGTTGTTGGGTGAAGCCGCCGTCGCTATGTGGTGGAACGTCGCGCCCGAGCAACGTTCGGAGTTCGGCGATTGGCATTCGCACGAACATTTTCCGGAGCGGATGAGCATTCCCGGCTTTCGGCGGGGATCGCGGTGGACGAGCACGCGCGATGCCGAAGGCTTCTTCGTTCTCTACGAACTGGAGCAGTACGAAACCCTCACCTCGAAGGGATATCTCGACCGACTGAATGCCCCGACGCCGTGGTCGACCAAGATGATGCCGCATCATCGCAACATGGTCCGCAGCCAGTGCCGGGTCGCCGCCAGCTTCGGGGGCGGAGTGGCGGCCTCGCTCGCAACGATCAGTCTTTCTCCCGCAGATGGAAAAGAAGCGGAGCTGAAGACGGCATTGGTCGCAGCGCTCCACGAACTCGCGTCGAAGCCGGGACTGACCGGTGCCCACCTGTTGATAACCGACACGCCGAAAATGAGAACCCGCACAACGGAGCAGCAAATCCGCGGATCGGACGCGGTTGCCGACTGGGTCATTCTGTTGTCGGGGTACGAACCCGAAGTGGTGGACAGCGCGGCTGCGGACCGGTTCTCTTCTACCGCGCTCAATCTTCTGGGTGCGCGGGAAAAGTCAATCATGGGTCGCTATAAACTCTCTTTTGCAATGACTCCCCTTGACCTCATGCAAACGCCGACGGGCGCCT
>NZ_JBEKCZ010000123.1:0-16173 GCF_050014615.1 Bradyrhizobium sp.
GACATGATCGAGAATCTGGACTACCTGCCCGGAAAAACCGCACTGCGGAAACTGCGGCGTCCCCTTCATAAACAGCACGACGTCATTCGACTTCACTTCATTGTCAATGAATTGTTCGATGCTCATATTCGATTCCTTTTGGGCACTGCCCCTGCGGCATAACCTCTCGGGCCGGCATCCGTCCGTTAAACCCGCTACTGTTATATATGTACCCCAAACCATTGTGCATCCAAAGTAAAATGGCGAGGAGCTGGCATGCACAGCTTTCAGCCGGTGCCCGCCTGAGGGGTCGGACCCTGGCCGGCGGGTAACACCATGATGGCCTCCAACGTAGCCGTGAACGTACCCTTGGGAGGCTTTTATCCCGGACGGGAGCCCCTATCTAGGACAGGCTGTTCTCGGGGAACCCGTCCGCCGGACTAACGTTCTCTCCCGAACCGGAGATACCAGTGACGAAACCAGCATCCGCTGCGGCCGCGACCGCCGCCCCTTGCCCGTCATTATTCTCCGATTCCGGCAGCCCGGCCCAAGATCTGGCGGAAGCCTTCCTTGCCGTCCGAGACGAGACCGAGCGCCGCGCGGCCGCCCTGACCCCTGAGGATCAGTTGATCCAGTCGATGCCGGATGCGAGCCCGGCGAAATGGCACCGCGCCCATACCACCTGGTTCTTCGAGCAATTCCTGCTGGGCGAGCACTGCAAGGGCTATACGCCCTTTCATCCCGACTATGCCTTCCTGTTCAATTCCTACTATGTCAGCGCCGGACCCCGGCACGCCCGGCACCAGCGCGGCCATTTGACCCGGCCGGGCGCCGACGAAATCACCGCCTACCGCCGCCACGTCGACACCGCCGTGGTCAAATTCTTTCGCGAGGCCGGCAATGAGACGCTGGCTGCCATCGCGCCGCTGGTGGAAGTCGGCCTCAACCACGAACAGCAGCATCAGGAATTGATGCTGACCGATATCCTGCATGCGTTTGCGCAAAACCCGATTCCGCCGGCTTACGATTCGCTGTGGACATTTCCGGCTTCAACTCCTCCCGGTGACCCAACGCGTGGCGGCGAGGCGTGGGTGACACTCAACGAGGGCATTCACAGCATCGGGCATGCCGACGATACGTTTCATTTTGACAATGAAAAGCCGGCGCACCGCGCCCTGGTGGGTCCGGTCCGGCTGGCGCGCCATCTCGTCACCAATGCGCAATGGCTCGCCTTCATGGCGGATGGCGGCTACGCGACGCCGACGCTCTGGCTGATGGACGGTTTTGCCGCCGCCGGCAATGAAGGATGGCAGGCCCCCGGTCACTGGCGGCAGGTCGACGGCGAATGGCACATCATGACACTCGGAGGACTGCAGCCGGTCGATCCCTCAGGTCCGGTCTGCCACGTCAGCTACTACGAAGCCGACGCGTTCGCGCGCTGGAGCGGCAAGCATTTGCCGACCGAAATGGAATGGGAAGTCGCCGCACGCGCCGGCCATCTCCATGACGCCTTCGGGATCGTGTGGCAGTGGACCCGCAGCGCCTATGCGCCCTATCCCGGCTACCGCGCCGCCGAAGGCGCGCTCGGCGAATATAACGGCAAGTTCATGGTCAACCAGCTTGTGCTGCGCGGCTCATCGCTTGCAACTCCCCGCGGACACAGCCGTATCACCTATCGAAACTTCTTTTACCCGCACCACCGCTGGCAATTCACGGGACTGCGTCTCGCCGATTATGCCGGCTGATATTTTGTCAATTCAAACCGCGCCGCAGAGCGCGTTCGGGAGATTGTCATGAATGTGCACGCTGCCGCCCTGGCAAAAGCGCATCCCTTCGACGAACAAACCTCGGCCTTTGCCCGCGACGTGATCGACGATCTGTCGCAGCACCCGAAACGGCTGTCGCCGAAATATTTCTACGACGCCACGGGCTCGGAACTGTTCGAGCAGATCACCGTGCTGCCGGAATATTACCCGACCCGCACCGAACTGACGATCCTGCGTGACCGCGGGCGCGCGATATCGGCCATCATCCCCAAGGGCGCCGCGTTGGTGGAATTCGGCGCGGGCGCGACCACCAAGGTGCGGCTGCTCATGAACGAATGCGCGTTCGGTGCCTACGTCCCCGTGGACATTTCCGGCGACTTTCTCAAATCCCAGGCCGACGCCTTGCGCGCGGATTTCCCCGGGCTCGACGTGTATCCGGTCACCGCGGATTTTACCGCGCCGTTCGAGTTGCCACAGGCCATCAGCGCGACGCCGAAGGTCGGATTTTTCCCGGGCTCGACGCTCGGAAATTTCGAGCCGCACGAGGCCTGCGCCTTTCTGCGCAGCGCCCGCGAGATTCTGGGGCAAGGCTCCCGGATGGTGATCGGCGTCGATCTCGAGAAGGACGAGCGGGTATTGTATGATGCCTATAACGATTCCGCAGGGGTCACGGCGCGCTTCAATCTCAACGTGCTGCATCGCATCAACCGCGAACTCGGCGGTGATTTCGACCTTGGCGCGTTCACCCACCGCGCGATCTACAACCGCGAGCGCCATCGGATCGAAATGCATCTGATCAGCCGCAAGGCGCTGACCGCGCGGGTATTGGGCCGGAATTTTTCGTTCCGCGCCGGCGAAAGCATTCACACCGAGAGCAGCTACAAATACAGCCTCGATCGCTTCACCGCGCTGGCGCGCGGCTCGGGCTGGACGCCGCTGGAATCGTGGACCGACGCGGCCGGCATGTTCTCGGTTCACGCGCTGGTGGCTTCGGACTGAGGTTTTTCAGATCTGGGTTTTTCAGATCGGGATTCGGCCGCGCCGGACAGCGAGATCGTCTCCCACACCGCGACGATGACCATCAGCATCGTCGTCAGGATCGACAGCATCAGTGGCGACAGCTCGCCGGCAAACCAGGCCATGGCGCAAAGGGCGACGATGCCGACGCCGTGCGAGAGCTGAAGCCAGCCGCGAATGGCATGCTTGAACAGGATGGTTCCGATCAGAAACAGTAACGGCCCGCCGATCGCGCTCAGCACGGTCTTGAGATCGGAACGGTCGGCTGGATGCGTCAGCACGAGTTCATCGGCCACGGCCGAGAGAATGATGCCGGCCACGATCGGCAGGTGCAGATAGGTATACGCCAGTCGCGCCAGCCGCCCCGGTTCGCTGGAGTTTGAAATCAGTTCGGAGCCGGCTTCGGCGCCCTTGTGAAAATAGATCCACCACATCGCCAGCGCGCCGACAAAGGCCGACACGAAGGCGGTGACGGTTGCACCGGTCCAGGCCAGATCGGCAAAGGTCGCGCCGGTGACGACAATGGATTCGCCGAGCGCGATGATGATGAAGCCGGCGCACCGCTCCGCCATATGGCCGCCCTCGACGTACCAGTCCGCCACCGACGACGCGCCGTATTTCGGGATCCAGAACCGCACCGCCGGCGAAATATATTCGATGCCCAGCGCCACCGCCCAAAGCGCCAGCCGCTGCTGCCCTTGCGCAAAGCCGCCCGCGATCCAGAACATCGCCGACACCGACAGCCAGACCAGGATACGGAACGCATTGGTGCGCGCCAGAATTCTGGCCCGCGGCGTCGATAACAGCCAGAAGATGGTCCGGCCGACCTGCATCCCGGCATAGGCGATCGCGAACCACAATCCCCTGCTTTCGAAGGCTTTCGGAATCGATGTGGACAGCACGAGCCCGCCCAGCATCAGCAGAAACAGCAGGATCCGCACCGGCGTCAGTTCGGGATTGAGCCAGTTGGTGACCCAGGAGGTGTAAACCCACACCCACCATACGCTGAGAAGCAGCAAGGTGGTCTGCAGCGCGCCAAGCGGCGTGAACCGGCCAAGCAAGGTGTGCGAGATCTGGGTGACCGCGAAAACGAACACCAGATCGAACAACAGCTCGGCGTAGGTGACACGGCCGTGCTGGTTCGGCGTGATCAGGCGGAACAACGGGCCGCGATCCCTGTCCACAGCCATGAGGTCCCCCGTCCCGCCGGAGCGAACCTAGCCCTCCGGTACTCCGGGTCCGGCAGGTACCCCGGTCTGCAACGCCAGGGCGTGAAGCACGCCGCCCATCTGTCCCTGCAGCGATTGATAGACGATCTGGTGCTGCTGAACCCGGGATTTGCCGCGGAACGACGCCGAAATCACCGTCGCCGCATAATGGTCGCCATCGCCGGCCAGATCGCGGATCGTCACCTCGGCGTCGGGGATAGCTGCCTTGATCATCGATTCGATATCGTGGGCATCCATCGGCATCCCAAATTTCTCCTATCCGGCGGTTCGCGGCGCCTGAAATCAGCGTGGCTACCCTGGCGCAGGATCAGCCGGGTACACAAAACCGAGTCTACTTTGGCCGACTCGACGTTGGCCCAGTCCAGCTTTGGCCAAGGCCTACTTTTGCCGATTGCGCTCTGGATGTCACGCTCTGTCGCACTATATTCCCGTTCCGACCCTTGCAAAGCCGGAATGATCGTCATGCACGATCACAACGGGCTGACCGAAAGGCCTACAACCATGAAACTTCCCGGTCCCGACCACCCGATCACCATCACCGCAAACCCGAAACGCGTCCGCGTCTCCGTCGGCGGCGTCGTGATCGCCGATACCACCCATGCCCTGACGCTGAAGGAAGCGAGCTACCCGGCGGTGCAGTATGTACCGCGCCAGGACGCCAATCTGGAGCTAATGGCGCGTACCGACCGGTCGACGCACTGCCCCTATAAGGGCGACGCGAGCTATTTCAGCATCGTTGCCGACGGCAAGACCCTCGAAAATTCGATCTGGACCTACGAGACGCCGTTCCCGGCGATGACGGAAATCACCGGCCATCTGGCGTTCTATCCAGACAAGGTCAAGATCGAGGAAGTGGCTTGAGAGATTTGAGAGACCCTACGCCTTGCCGTTCATGTAGGCCGGAAACCAGCTCTCGAAACCGGACTTGAGGGACGCCACCGACACCGGCGTCTCGCCTGCAATCGCAACCGCATCGCCACCGGTGGTGCCGATGCGCGCGCAGGGCACGCCGGCACCTTTCATCTTCGCCAGCACCAGGCCCGCCTGATCGGCCGGTACCGTGACGATATAGCGCGCCTGATCTTCGCCGAACCAATGGGCATGGGGCACGATCGATCCCGGAGCGGCCAACAGCTGCGCGCCCACCCCACCCGCCATTGCCATCTCGGCCAACGCAATCAACAGGCCGCCGTCGGAAACATCATGTGCCGCGGTCGCGGTGCCGGCGTGGATCATGCCGCGCACCACGTCGCCGTTGCGTTTTTCCGCCACGAGATCGACCGGCGGCGGCGCACCCTCTTCGCGGCCGCAGATGTCGCGCAGATAAACGGACTGGCCGAGCCAGCCCTGGGTGTCGCCGATCAACAGGATCGCCTCGCCTTCGGTCTTGAACGCAAGCGTCGCGGATTTGGTGAAATCATCGAGTAACCCGACGCCGCCGATCGATGGCGTCGGCAGGATGCCGCGGCCGTTGGTCTCGTTGTAGAGCGAGACATTGCCGGACACGACGGGGAAGTCGAGCGCGCGGCAGGCTTCCGCGATGCCCTTCAGGCAGCCGACGAACTGGCCCATGATTTCCGGCCGCTCCGGATTGCCGAAATTGAGATTGTCGGTGATCGCCAGCGGCCGGCCGCCGACCGCCGTGATGTTGCGCCAGGCTTCGGCCACCGCCTGCATGCCGCCCTGATAGGGATCGGCCTCGCAATAGCGCGGCGTGACATCGACCGTCAGCGCCAGCCCCTTCGGTCCATCCTGCACCCGCACGACAGCAGCATCGCCGCCCGGCCGCTGCACGGTATTGCCGAGAATGACGTGGTCATATTGCTCCCATACCCAGCGCCGCGAGCAGAGCTCAGGCGTCGCAATGAGTTTCTCCAGCGCGGCCGCGATATCCATGGGCGGCTTCACTTCGCGCGCCTGAACCATCGGCAGCAGCGGCGATTCCACATGGGGCCGATCGTAGAGCGGCGCTTCGTCGCCGAGTTCCTTGATCGGCAGGTCGGCCATGATGTCGCCGCCATGCTTGACCACGAAGCGCTTGCTCGGCGTGGTGTAGCCGACCACGGCGAAATCCAGCCCCCATTTGCGGAAGATCGCCTCGGCCTCTTTTTCCTTCTCGGGCTTGAGCACCATCAGCATGCGCTCCTGGCTTTCCGAGAGCATCATTTCATAGGCGCTCATGCCGGTTTCGCGGGTCGGCACCGCGTCGAGATCGAGATCGACGCCGAGATCGCCCTTGGCACCCATTTCTACCGCGGAACAGGTCAGGCCCGCCGCGCCCATGTCCTGGATCGCGATCACGCAATCGGCTTCCATGATTTCGAGGCAGGCTTCCAGCAATAGCTTCTCGGCGAAGGGATCGCCGACCTGCACGGTCGGGCGTTTCTCGGCGGAATCGTCGTCGAATTCGGCCGATGCCATCGAGGCGCCGTGGATGCCGTCGCGGCCGGTCTTGGAACCGAGATAGACGATCGGCATGTTCACGCCCGACGCCGCCGCGTAGAAAATTTTATCGGTATCGGCGAGGCCAACCGCCATCGCATTGACCAGAATATTGCCGTCATAGCGGGTGTGGAAACGCACCTGCCCGCCGACGGTCGGAACCCCGAACGAATTGCCGTAGCCGCCGACGCCGGCGACCACGCCCGAGACCAGATGGCGGGTCTTGGGATGCTCCGGCGCCCCGAAGGAGAGCGCATTGAGACAGGCAATGGGACGCGCGCCCATCGTGAACACGTCGCGCAGGATGCCGCCGACGCCCGTGGTCGCACCCTGATAGGGTTCGATGTAGCTCGGATGGTTGTGGCTCTCCATCTTGAACACCACCGCCTGGCCGTCGCCGATGTCGATCACGCCAGCGTTTTCGCCCGGCCCCTGAATCACCCACGGCGCCTTGGTCGGCAGCCCGCGCAGATGCAGCCGCGAGGATTTGTACGAGCAATGCTCGTTCCACATCGCCGAGAAAATCCCGAGCTCGGTGAAACTCGGCACCCGGCCGATCAGCTCGAGAATGCGCTGATATTCGTCCGGCTTCAGCCCATGGCTGGCGACGAGTTCGGGAGTGATCTGCGGCTGGTTCATGAGGCTCTTTAAAGCGATTGAGGTCTCTTTTTAGGGAGATCGGAAGGGGTGGAAAAGGCCTTTTATGGCGCAATTTCCTGCTGTCCATAGCTTTGCGGGCGAACGCTGCCCGCCGCGCGGTCAACGCTCAGGCCGCGCGCTCCAGATGCGCGACTAACCCGGCGAACAGGCCGCGGCCGTCGGTGCAGCCCATGATGTCTTCGACGTGGTTTTCCGGATGCGGCATCATGCCGAGCACGTTGCCGCGCTCGCTGACGATGCCGGCGATCGATTGCGCCGCGCCGTTGATGTTGGAATGCTCGTCGACAGTGCCGTCGGCGGAGCAGTAGCGATAGAGCACCCGCCCCTCGCCCTCGAGCCGCTTCAGGGTGTCTTCATCCGCCTCGTAATTGCCCTCGCCATGCGCGATCGGCACCCGAATGATCTGCCCGGCATTGTAGCCGCGCGTGAACGGCGTGTCGGAGCGTTCGACCCGCAGATGCACATCGCGGCAGATGAATTTCAGCCGCGCATTGCGCATGAGAACGCCGGGTAACAGCCCCGCCTCGCACAGAATCTGGAAACCGTTGCAGACCCCGAGCACGAGGCCGCCCCTGGCCGCAAAGGCGCGCACCGCGTCCATCACGGGCGAGCGCGCGGCGATGGCGCCGCAGCGCAGATAGTCGCCGTAGGAAAAGCCGCCGGGCACCACCACGAGATCGGTCCCCGCAGGCAGCGACGTCTCGGCATGCCAGACCATCGCGGCTTCATGACCCGACGCCAGCTTGAGCGCGCGCGCCATATCGCGTTCGCGATTGATGCCGGGAAAGACCAGAACAGCGGATTTCATTCTAGAGCAGCTCGACCCGATAGTTTTCGATCACCGTATTCGCCAGCAATTTATCGGCGGCGTCTTTCAACGCCGCCTCGGTCTTGGCCTTGTCGGAGCCCGAGATTTCGATATCGAACACCTTGCCCTGGCGCACGCTCGCGACGCCGTCGACGCCGAGCGATTTCAGCGCGCCTTCGATGGCCTTGCCCTGCGGATCGAGAATGCCCGACTTCAAGGTGACGGTAACGCGCGCTTTCACGGCAATAACCTCAGCTCTTCACCAGCACCGGGCCGGATCCCACCGGCCGCTCGTTTTCCATCAGGATGCCGAGCCGCTTGGCGACTTCGGTATAGGCCTCCAAGAGACCACCGAGATCCCTGCGGAAGCGGTCCTTGTCGAGCTTCTCGTTCGACTTGATATCCCACAGCCGGCACGAATCCGGCGAGATCTCGTCGGCGACGATGATCCGCATCATTTCATTTTCAAACAGCCGGCCGCATTCCATCTTGAAATCGACCAGGCGGATGCCGATTCCCAGAAACAGCCCGGTCAGGAAGTCGTTGACGCGGATGGCCAGCGCCATGATGTCGTCGATTTCCTGCGGCGTGGCCCAGCCGAACGCCGTGATGTGCTCCTCGGAGACCATGGGGTCATTGAGCTGGTCGTTCTTGTAGTAGAACTCGATAATCGAGCGCGGCAGCTGGGTACCTTCCTCGATGCCGAGGCGCTGCGACAGCGATCCCGCCGCCACGTTCCGCACCACGACCTCGAGCGGCACGATCTCGACCTCGCGAATCAGTTGCTCGCGCATGTTGAGGCGGCGGATGAAATGGGTGGGCACCCCGATGTCGTTGAGATGCTGAAACAGGTACTCCGAAATCCGGTTGTTGAGGACGCCCTTGCCCTCGATCACCTGGTGTTTCTGCTTGTTGAACGCGGTCGCGTCGTCCTTGAAGTGCTGGATCAGGGTTCCCGGCTCCGGCCCTTCATAGAGGACCTTGGCCTTGCCTTCATAAATGCGGCGTCGACGGCTCATTGGGATGTACCGTGTGTTGTTGAAATCCATGAATTTGGTGTGCTCCGGATGACAAGGGACTGCGACCCACGACGGAGCTGCCGTGAAGGCCAGGGACAAGAAACAGAACAAGAACCAAGCCTGGAATCCAACCTATCCGATTGGCCTATCCAGCACAATCGATCCGGTCCCCCGGGGCAAAGTTTTACCCCATTTGCCGCAGGGCCTTGAGGCCCGTTGTGTTAACGATTTCTTCCAATATCTAGGCATGCAGACGGGGCGCCGCAACGAGGCCCGCTGGCGCCAAAATCGGCAGGAAACCGGCGAGAACCCGGCATCAGGAGAGGAACCCTCTGTTATGACCACCTTCGACAAGCGGGAGGAAGGTTTCGAGAAGAAGTTCGCGCTCGACGAAGAGCAGAAGTTCAAGGCCGAAGCCCGCCGCAACAAGCTCCTGGGATTGTGGGCGGCGGACAGACAGGGCATGTCAGCCGAAGCCGCCAGCGCCTATGCCAGGGACGTCGTCGCCGCCGATTTCGAGGAAGCCGGCGACGGTGTCTTTCGCAAGGTGACCGGCGATCTCAACGCCAAAGGCATTGCCGTCACCGAAGGGCAGATTCGCGCCAAGATGGACGAACTGCTGGCGCTTGCCATCGTGCAGGTGAAGGCGGGAACGTAGAGATTGCGTCATTCCGGGGCGTGCGAAGCACGAACCCGGAATCTCGAGATAATGGACGACCATTGCGAGATTCCGGGTCTGCACCTTCGGTGCATCCCGGAATGACGTTTCCGTCGCACCCTCACCCCTCCTTAAAGCCATATTCCGGCACGTTGCCGCTGGCGCCGTAATATTTGTACGGCAGGAACTTGCCTGACATCGTGATCTTGACGCGGTCGCCCTTGGGATTGGGCAGGCGCTCCATCACCATGTCGAAATCGATCGCCGACATGATGCCGTCGCCATATTCCTCCTCGATCAGCGCCTTCCAGGCCGGACCGTTGACCATCACCAGTTCATAGAACCGGTAGATCAAGGGATCGGTCGGCGGCATTTCCATGCCGCGCATCGGGGTCTCGTTGAGCATCGTGGTTTCGGATTTGGACAGCCCGAACAGTTCCTGCGCATTCGCCGCCTGCGGCTTTGTCAGCTTCATCTGGCCCAGGATGGCGCCGACGATCAGCACTTCGGAATAGCCGCCGATCTTTTCGCAGATATGTTTCCAGCTCCAGCCCTTCTCGCGCTTGATGTCGAGCAGCTTTTCGGTGAGGTCGGTTCGTTTCATGGGTCTCTCCCTTTTCGCCCGTCATGCCGGCCTTGTGCCGGGCATCCACGTCTTTCGCTCTGATTCCGGATGGAGCGCATCGGACACCGATGCGATTACCAGTTCGGGTTTGCCGATCCGCACCACCGGCACGTTGCGCGGATCGTGGCCGGGCATATCGGCCGCAAAGCTCTTGCTGCGGCTGACCAGAAAATCGACGATGTGATTGCGCACCGCGTAGTAATAGGGATGGCGGTGCAGATCGATGCGGCCGCGATCCTTTGGCAGCGGATTCTCGACGATCTCGGCCAGCACCGCGCCCGGTCCGTTGGTCATCAGGAAAATCTTGTCGGCAAGATAGATCGCCTCATCGACGTCGTGGGTAATCATGAACGCGGTCTGCCCGGTCTCGAGGCAAATGCGGCGGACCTCGTCCTGCAGCGTGCCGCGCGTTAGCGCGTCGAGCGCCGAGAACGGCTCGTCCATCAGCATGATCTTCGGCGTGATGCTGAGCGCGCGCGCAATGCCGACGCGCTGTTTCATACCGCCAGAGAGTTCCGACGGGCGCTTGTGCTCGGCGCCGGTCAGGCCCACCAGATCGATGAAGCTCTGAGCGTGCGCCCTCACTTTGGCACGGTCCCAGCCGCGCCATTTCGAGGTCACGGCATAGGCGACGTTGCCAAGCACGGTGCGCCACGGCAGCAGCGCATGGCTCTGGAAAATCACCGCGCGGTCGAGGCTGGTGCCCTCGATCGCCTGCCCATCCACAATCACGGTGCCTTCGCTCGGCGCATCGAGCCCGGCCAGGATGTTCAGCACCGTGGTCTTGCCGCAGCCGGAGTGACCGATCACGCAGCCGAACTCGCCGCGCGCCATCGACAGCCAGAGATTTTCGAACACCGCGATCTCGCCGCCGTCGGCGCCCGGGTAGCGTTTTGCAATGGCCTCGATGGAAATGAATTTGTCGGTCATCGCTTCACTCCGGAAATGTGACCATGCGGGTGAAGCGCGCCAGAATCTGATCGAGCAGCATGCCGACGACGCCGATCAGGAGAATGGCAATGATGACATTGGTGATCGAGAGATTGTTCCACTCGTTCCAGACGAAGTAACCGATGCCGGTGCCGCCGACCAGCATTTCGGCTGCGACGATCACCAGCCAGGCGATCCCGATCGAGATCCGCATGCCCGTGAGAATGGTCGGCGCCGCCGCCGGCAGGATCACGGTGAAGGCGCGCCGGAGTGTGCCGACCTCGAGCGTGCGCGCGACGTTGATCCATTCCTTGCGCACGGCGGCGACACCGAACGCGGTATTGAGCAGCATCGGCCATACCGAACAGATGAAAATCACGAAAATCGCGGACAGTCCGGAATCCTTGATGGTGTAGAGCGCCAGCGGCATCCAGGCGAGCGGCGAGATCGGCTTCAGAATCTGGATGAACGGGTCGAGCGCTTGGTTGATGAGGGGCGACATCCCGATCAGGAAACCGAGCGGGATGGCGACGATCACGGCCAGAAAATAGCCGAGCCCGACGCGCGCGATCGAATAGCCGAGCTGGATGCCGAGGCCCTTGTCGTTGGGCCCGTTATCGTAGAACGGCCGCTGGAGGTGCTCCCATAATTTCGCGCCGACATCGAGCGGGCCCGGCATCGCCGATTTTCCCTGCGTCGCGGTGAGCCCCATCAGCCTGGCATATTCCGGGCTCATGCTGGCGACACTGCCGGTGCCGCGCGTGGCGATGTGCCAGATGCCGATGAAGGCCAAAAACAAAGCGATCGACACGATCGCCGCGCGAAAACGGAGGGAGGTGGTCATTGCGCAAGCCCCCGCGGAGCGTCGTCCCGGCGAACGCCGGGACCCATAACCACCGGCACTGCTTGATGCAGAAGGTGTCTGACCCAGTGCCGAAACGCGAAGCCGCGGCGTATGGGTCCCGGCGTTCGCCGGGACGACTGCTGCGAATATATTCGCGCCATCGCGCTCACGACGCCTTCCTGATCTTGAAGCTGTTGAGGTAATCCTCGGGGGTGGCCGGATCGAAGGTCTTGCCCATGACGGCGAATGATTTGTAGGACGTCGCCGGCGGCGCCAGCCCCATCTCGGTCATGGCCTTGCGCGTATCGGTGGCGAGATAGACCTGTTCGGCCACCGCCTTGTAATCGACATCGCCCTTGATCTGGCCCCAGCGTTTCATCTGGGTCAGCATCCACACCGCGAAGGATTGCCAGGGGAACGGATCGAAATCGACCCGCTTGGCATCGGTTTTGACGCCGCCCAGTCCGTCCGCATAGGTCCCGGTGAGAACCTGCTCCAGCACGGTCACGGGTGCGTTGATATAATTCGCCGGCGCAATGGCTTCCGCGATCTGTTTGCGGTTTTCCGCCTTCGAGGCGTAGGCGGTCGCGTCCAGGATCGCGCGCGTCAAGGCCGCGAAACTGTTGGGCGATCCGGTAATGAACTCGCGGCTCGCCGCGAAGCTGCAGCAGGGATGACCGTCCCAGATCTCCTTGGACAGAATATGCATGAAGCCGACGCCGTCATAGATCGCGCGCTGGCAGATATTGTCGGGCGCGAGGAAGCCGTCGATGTTGTCGGCGCGCAGATTGGCGACCATCTCCGGGGGCGGCACCGAGCGCAGCTGCACATCGGTGTCGGGGTCGAGACCGTGCTCGGCGAGATAATAGCGCAGGAGATAGTTGTGCATGGAATAGTCGAACGGAATGGCGAATTTCATGCCCTTCCAGTCCTTCGGATCGCGCTTGTCCTTGTGCTTCATTGCAAGCGTGATGCCCTGGCCGTTGATATTCTCGATCGCGGGGACCGCGAACGGAATCGCCTGCGCGCCGAGGCCGAGCGAAATCGCGATCGGCATCGGCGCCAGCATGTGCGCGGCGTCATATTCCTTGTTGATGGTCTTGTCGCGAACCACCGCCCAGCCGGCGGTCTTGACCACTTCGACATTGAGGCCATGCTTGGCGTAGAAACCGAGCGGCGATGCCATGATGATCGGCGTGGCGCAGGTGATCGGGATGAAGCCGACCTTCAGATCCTTTTTCTCCGGCGCGCCCGCCTCGGCAAACGCCTCGGTCGCGGTCTTGATCGGGAAAAACTGGGAGATCGCGGCCAGCGCGGTCGAGGCGCCAACCGATTTCAGGAACGCTCGCCGGGCGGCATCCCGAGGAAACATTGCGCGCATCACGGCCGAGGCCACGACGCCCTCGTAACGCGCCTCGTCCGTCGGCACCGGCTCGCAGCGCAGCGCCAGAGCGGCCTGATCATGTTCACCGGCGGAACGATGCTGGCCGCACACGCAGCCCGACCGCGACAGCGCGCGGTCAGCGTCGAAGGCATCGTCGAAGGTGGACATGCTGGATTCCCTCACGTGGTGCCGAAATCGCCAAAAGGTAAAACCCGCCACGCCGGGGATTCACCGCCCGGCCGCCTGGATACGGCCGGGCAATGAAAACATGCACTTTCTGTGCCGCTTTATTAGGCGGCCTTGACCGTCAGCTTGCTCTCGGTGGGCAGGCCTTCCTCGATCGGCAGCGACGGATCGCGCGACCATTCGTTCCACGAGCCGAAATACATCCGCACATCCTTGACGCCGGCATTCTTGAGCGCGAGGAACGTGTTCGACGCGCGCGCGCCCTTGAAGCAATAGAGATAGACCGGCGTATTCTGCGAGATGCCGACGGTCGCGCATTCGGCCAGAATTTCGTCCTTGGACTTGAAGCGCTGTCCTTCCGAGGTCGGCTTCATCATGCGGTACCATTCGAGCCAGACCGCGCCGGGGATTCGTCCCTTGCGCGGGCAGAAATCCTTGCCATAGGGCGAAGAGCTCTCGCCGATCCATTCATCGACGTCCCGCACATCGAGCAAGGCGACGCCGGGCTTGCCGACCGCCGCAAGCATGGTCTTGGCATCGATCAGGATCTTGGCGGCATCGGGAACGATGGCGAAGGATGCCGGCGCCGGCGAAGGCACCGCGGTCGTGACCGGCAGGCCCTTGGCCGACCAGGCGTCGAACCCGCCGTCCAGCACCTTGACCTTGGGATAGCCGAGCATGGTGAGGAGATAATAGCCGCGGCAGGACTGGCCGAAGCCGGAGTTCATCGACTGTTCGTAAATAACGGCGGTTTCCTTGCCCGACAATCCGGCCTTGCCGAAGGCGTCGGCGAATTTCGTCTTCAACTCGTGAATGCCTTCCGGAGTCGATGTCGCGAGGTAGGTGAAGATCTCGTGCACGTTCACGGCATTCGGGAGGTGTCCCGCGCCATAGGCATCCGGATTTCGGGTGTCGATGATGACAACCGGCTCCTTGGATGCGAGTTCGGCGAGTTCGCTGGCAGAAATCAGAACGTCCGTCATGGCAGCCTCTCCTGTTCAGTTGGTTGGTAGTTAGGGTCGAGCCGAAATCCTCTTTAGAATTCACATGTCGGCCAGCATCTTGCGAAGCTGCTTGGTGGCCGGTGTCACGATCGCGACGAAGTAGGCCTCGCGCAGCCGGCGCTGGACGCGATGGCTCTTGAGATAGCCGCGCGCGCCGCAATGAAGCATCGCCGCATGCGCGGCCGCGACGCTGGCATCGCCGATATGGAGCCGCAGCGTGACCACGCGACGCCAATAATCGTCGTCGGCGTTGAAGGGATCCCGCGCGAGCTCCATGGCTTCCGATTCAAGGTCGGACAGCAGCTGGTTGAAATCCGACGGTTGCTGCGGCAGATAGCGATTGACGTGGCCGAGCGGGCCGTCGACTTCATTCATGATCGCGATGCAATCGCGGATCAGCCCGACACCCATCCCGGCCTGCAGCAGGATGAAGCCGGCACGGATTTTCCTGACGAAGGGTTTCGCTTGTTCCGCGAGGATGAGACGATCCGGCACGAAGATGTCGCGGAATTGCACGCCGTAGGTGCCGGTGCCGTCCATGGCGAGGAACGGCTTGCACGGCTGCAGCGTGATCGCGGGATCGGAACAATCGGCAAGGAACATCACGATCTCGCCGGGCATGTCCTCGCGCTCGAAAATCGTGCCGAAGAAATGGTCGGGGCCGAGATTGGAGACCCAGGGCAGCGCGCCGCGCACGACATACCCGCCGTCGACCCTGCGGCCCTTCAATTTGAATTTCTCGATTCCGAAGAAAGTCTTCATCGGGTTGGAAAGGCCGGTGCCGCCGAGAATTTTTCCCGCCGCGACGCCGTCCGCGAATCCGGTGGTGAGCGCGGCGTTATCGGAATTCGCCGCATACCAGACCAACGTATTCTGGCACCACGCCATGAAGGCGGTCGCGCCGCAAACTTCAGCCAGCGCGGCCATCGATTGAATGGCGCAGCGCAGATCGGCTGCGCCATTCCTGGGCTGGTGGCTGCTCCAGGCGCCGACATCGCCGAGGCGCCGGAGCAGTTCGTCCGGATATACCGTGCCGTCATCGATCGCGGCGGCCATGGGTGCGAGGTTTTTTCGCGCGATGGTCGCGACCTGATCGGCCACCGACGCCGACGCAGGGTCTTCGTCGACCGCCAGCCGCGATAAAGCTAATGAACCCATGGGATTCTCCGCACCGATAGTTTTTCCGGGACGACTGGTTGCCAGAACGATCAGGCGCTGACTTCGAGGTTCACCGGCCGGGTGAAGGTGTTGGCGACCGGCGACCATTTCTTGACGTGGGTGACCAGCGCATCGATCTCGCTTTGCGCAATGCCCTCGCAGGCCATGTCGACCTTGACCCGCACGTCGGTGAAGCCGACCGGCTTCTCGCTGACGTCGCCGGTGCCCCAGACCGCCGTGATGTTGAGGTCACCCTCGAGCTGAAGTTCCAGCTTGTTGACGATCCAGCCGCGATGCACGGCGTTGGCGTGAAGGCCTACCGCGAGGCAGGAACCCAGCGCCGCCAGTGAAGCTTCGGAAGGATTGGGCGCGGTGTCGTCGCCCAACAGACCCGGCGGCTCGTCGACGATGTAGGGCGGAAGGTTGCGGATATAATTGGCATGGCGGAACTTGCCTTCGGCCAC
>NZ_JBEKCZ010000124.1:0-15744 GCF_050014615.1 Bradyrhizobium sp.
CCAGTTCCGGCATCCCTTCAAACTTGACTGGCAAGAATGACGTTTATGCCGGAATGTTTCGCCTGAGCTATCTGTTCAACTGGGCTAGCCCGGTGGAAGTACTGATCCAAGGTTCTATTTCAAGTGAGCTCAAAGCCCCCGCATCGTCCGGAGCTTTCCGCATCCCGCTGCGTGCGAATCGCTAAACCGGCTTGTTCGCCAGCAGATAGAACGCGACAAATGTCGAGAGCAGCACGCCACCGGCGCCGGCCAGATAGACGGCGTTGACGCCGGCGGCGCTGGCGATGGCGCCTGCCGCGGGTCCGGTAATGCCGAGCGCCATGTCGGCGAATGCCATGAAGGCGCCCATCGCGGCGCCGCGGCTCTGCGGCGGCGCGCGCAGCACCGCCTCGACACCGAAGCCGGGGAAGCACAGCGAGTAGCCGAAGCCGGTAAACGCCGCGCCGGCATAGGCCATCATGACGCCGTCGGCCTGCCAGATCAGCAACAGGCCCGCGGTCTCGATCAGGGCACACACCAGCGCGACCCTGGCGCCGCCGATCCTGTCGGGCAAATGCGCGAACAGCAGCCGCGCCACAATGAACGCGACACCAAAGGCGGTGAAGGCCAGCGAGGCGCTGCCCCAGTTCTTGGCGGCAAACAGCAGCGCGATGAAGGTGGCGACGACGCCGAAGCCGACGCAGCACAGGCCGACGCCGAGTCCGGGCACCCACACCGTTCCCAGTACCTTGTAGAACGGCACCCGCTTCGCCGTGCTCACCGCCACTGCGGCGGCAGGAGCTACGGCCCCCAGCGCCAATAGCGGGATGATGATGGTCGCGAAGGCGACGCCCGCGAAATCATAGCGGCCGTAGATGAACGTGCCGAGCGGGGCTCCGGCCGCATAGGCGCCGAACATCGCCATCCCGACCCACGCCATCACCTTGCCGGCATTGCGCAGACCGACAAGGCCCATGCCCCAGCCCAGCGCGCCGGTGATGACAAGGCTTTCGCCGCAGCCCAGCAGGATGCGGCCGAGCAGCAAGGCGCCGACGGATATCCTGGGCATGCCGATGAAAGCCAGCGAAGACAGATAGGCGACGCCGGAAAGCGCCGCGCTCAACAGGCCGAGGATAACGGCGCGTTTGCCGCCGCGCGCGTCCGCCAGACCGCCGGCCCAGGCCCGCGAAAGCAGGGCGGCCGCGAACTGGCTGCCGATCGCAATACCGACGACCACCGGGCTCATGTCGAGCGTGTAATGCAGATGCAGCGGCAATACCGGCAGCGCCAGGCCAATGGTGAGGAATCCCACAAACACGGCCGATGTGATCGGCAGCATTTTGAGAAAGACTTTTTCCACGGCGGGGGAGGCGGGTATGGGAGAGGAGGCGTAAGTCATGTTTCAAAAAGGCTCGTAGCACAGCCGGTCGGGATTTTGATCAGCGCGGGGCGCGTAGCTGATCTGCCCGTCGTTTGAAAAATGCCCAGAAAGTCTCGATCAGTCCGGGATCGAAAATTTCGGTGTGCTTTTGCGCGATTTGTTCCGGCGCGGTGGCGTTGAAAGCAAGGCCGGTCGCGAGCAAAGCCAGTTGCGACCGGCACGCCCGCTCCAGGAACACGCCCATCATGGTGGCGATGGCGATGCTGGGTCCCACGAATGTGATGCCGTGATTTCGCATCAACACCGTGGAGGCTTTGCCGAGATCGCGCGCCAGGCTGGCGCCCAGCGCCGGCGTGTCGATCAAACCCGTGGTTTCGCTGAAACGGCCGGGCGCGCCGCCGAGATATGCGGCCTCATTGGTCACCGCCGACAATGCGACGTCCATCGCCGACAACGCGGTAGCGTGGAAGGGATGGCTGTGGCCGACGACGGTGACATCCGGCCGCCGTTGCAGGATCTCGGTATGAATAGGCCATTCCTTGTGCAGCCGGCCATCGCCCGCCAGCCGCCCACCGGAAAAATCGATCAGCACGAAATCCTCGACGCCCTGCACCTCGCCCAATCCGATGCCGGACCGCTTCAGCCACACCCCGCGTCCGGCCGGATCGCGCAGCGACAGATGGCCGAGCGTCATGTCGGCATGGCCTTCCATGTGCAGGATGCGGCAGCCATAGGCGAGTTCGGTCAGCGCCGCGCTGAGGCTTTGAGGCATCGGATGTCTCCAACAGGTTTATGGTCGGGTCTTTTATTTGACGCGTTTTCTTCACGCGAACCGGTACCCACTTCGCTCGAAAACGCTCTAGCTAGCTGCGCTCGATCGCGACGGCGGCCGCATCGAGGGCGGCGGCGATGTCGCGGATCTGCTGCTCGGTCAGCGGACCGCGGGCCTCGCGCAGGCGAAGCGCGAGCTTCAGATTGACCCGGGCGCGCAGGATTTCCGGCGCGGGACCGCCGCTATGCGCGGTGTTCACCGATTGCATCCGCGCCATCGCCTGATCCAGCGCGGTCTTGTTGGCTTCGATGTAGGCGGTGCCCTCGGTGGTGATGGTATAGAGCTTCTTGCCGTCGCTTTCGGCAACCGTGGCGTGGCCGAGTTCTTCGAGCATGGTCAGGGTCGGATAGATCACGCCGGGGCTCGGGCTGTAGGTGCCGGCGACGCGATCCTCGATCTCCTTGATGATCTCGTAGCCGTGGCGCGGCCGCTCGGAAATCAGCGCCAGCACGACGAGGCGCAGTTCGCCGTGATCGAACAGGCGCCCCGATTGGCGTCCACGCCCGCGCCGGTGGCGGCCGCGCCCGTCATCATGCGGGTGCCTGGTATCGCTGCCGTCGTGGGATCGGTGGCCGAAGTGCCTGCCGTGGTGGTGGTGATCTCTGTGTTCGTGGTCTCGATGGTCGTGCTCTCTATGTCCGTATCGCATGTTGTTTCCTTTAGATGCTATTTAGATATATCGAATTATGAGATATATCTAAATTACATCGGAATAGGATTCAAGTGGGAAAAGAGAGAATCTGCAATTATGGATATTTCCATTTGATTCCAGATGTTTACCGACACATCGCAGTTCGATGCGGAGAATGGGAGGCGTAATCTCCACATCATCTACGGGGATTAGACTTCCCGTGGCCGGCACGCTCGATCCGAACTGAAGTGCTTTCTCGGGCGACCAAGACCATGCGACCGGGGCTCAGAAAGCCGACTTGGCCATCTGCGGCCTGTTATTTTTGACCGGTGTGACGGTGGTCACAGGCGCGCAGCGTGCGAATTGCCAAATTCGCTCCAAGGCCGCAATCTCGCCGGGAGTGCGGGGACGACATTCACCTCATCGCCGGCAGGCGAATGATCGGAGGCCGTGGTGAAATTGCATCGATCTCTCATCGTGCTCCCTCTGGTTGTCGCGAGCTGGTTCGCAGTGAATGTGTCGCCGGCCGATGCCGGCGTGCGGCTGGCGCTGGTGCTCGGCAACGCGAAATACGAGGCGGTGCCCGCGCTCGACAATCCCTCCAATGACGCCGCTGATCTCGCGCAGGCGCTGCGCCGGGTCGGTTTCGAGGTGATCGAGCAGCGCGACGCCAATCGCGAGGCGATGGCGAAAGCGGTGCGTGATTTTTCGCAGCGGCTGCGCGGCGCCGATGTGGCGCTGTTCTTCTATGCCGGGCACGGCCTGCAGATGAACGGCGAGAACTATCTGCTGCCGGTCGACGCCCGGATCGAGACCGCCGCCGATGTGCGCTTCAACACCATCAATCTCAGCGATATCCAGCAGGAGATGGAGGGCAGCGGGCGCGCCAACATCATCATCCTCGATGCCTGCCGCAACAATCCGTTCGCCGAAAAACTCTCGCGCGGCGGTCGCGGCGCGACCACGCGTGGCCTCGGCCGCATCGACGCCACCGGCGAGGGCTCGCTGATCGTCTATTCCACCCAGCCCAACAATGTCGCGCTCGATGGCGCCGGCCGCAATTCGCCGTTCACCGAGGCGCTGCTGAAATATGTCGGAACGCCCGGCCTCGAAGTCCGGCAGATGATCTCAAAAGTGCGCGGCGATGTGCTGCAGGCTACCGACCGCCGCCAGACGCCGTGGGACAGCTCATCGCTGGTCGGCGACGTCTATCTCGCGGGCGCGCCGGCGGCTTCCAGCCCGCCTCAACCCCCGGCGGTTCAGAACATTGCGCCTGCACTCGCGCCGGTCGCCGCTTTGGCGCCGCCGCCAGCGCCACCGGCTCAGAACATCGCGCGCGCCGGCGCGATTCCCGAGATCGTCGGGGAGTGCGATCGGCTGACGATGCCGCCGGACCAAAGCTCCGCGGCGGCACCCGCTATCGCGGTCAAGACCGACTGGAACCGGGCGGTGGTGGCCTGCGAGGCTGCGGTCAAGGCCGAGCCAAATGAGCCGCATTTTAATTTCGCGCTCGGCAAGGCCTATTTCTACGCCAGGAATTATTTCGGCGCCGCCCACCAGCTCACAATCGCCGCGGACACGCTGCCGGAAGCCCAGAATGCGCTCGGCTATTTGTTTGCCAAGGGGCTCGGCGTGGTCAAGAACGAGCAAAAGGCGTTCGAGCTCTACAGCAAGGCGGCGGCGGCCGGTTCCGGCATTGCCATGCAAAGCCTGAGCGGATCCTATATCGACGGAATGTACGTCAAGCAGGATTTCGGCAAAGCGCTGGACTGGCTGGAAAAGGCTGTTGAGGCCGGCAATGCCGATGCGCTGCAGGGGATCGGCAATATGTATTTCAACGGCCAGGGCGTGCCGAAGGATTATGCGATGGCCGCGCAATATTTCCAGCAGGCGGCCGATCTCAACAACGGATATGCGCTGAGATTCCTCGCCAACATGTACGAGGTCGGCCTGCTTGGCCCGGCCAATCCTGAAAAGGCCGGCGCCTTGCGGCTGCGGGCGGAACAGGTCGACCCGGATGCGTCACGCGTCCCTGAATCGGTTGCATTCTTTCGCCGCGTTGCCGCTGCCAATCAGGGCCAGCGCCAAGTGCGAAGCACCCGCCGCTATGTCGTCTATCGCCGCATTCGTTTCATGGGGTGTGGCTGGGTGTGGTGCTGATTTTCCGCCGCGACCGTTACCCGATCTTCTCGAAGGTCATTCCGAGCGTCGGCGGGTCTGGATACACGGGTTCGCGGTGAACCTCGGCGCCGTCCTCGTTGAGGACGACGACCGACAGAGCGGGATCCTTGCGCCGCGGATCGTCACGAAGCCGCCTTGCAAGCTCCTTACTATGCTCAATCGCCAATGAGGTTAGGGGGAACTCCAATCCTCTCCTGTCTCTTGAGGGAACGCCATCCTGGATATCGAAATAGAAAGTTCGCATCGGTACTCGCCGCCCTTCGAGAAAGAGGCCGACAGATGCCCCGAAGGCGCGGGCCTTTCGGATGCATCTGCCACCCATCGTCCAGGGAACCTGCTCCGGATTTTCTCGGCCGCGAGTTGCCCTTACGTCGGTAGAGCAAACCACAGGGCGCAGGCCGCGCCTTGACCTCGATCAATACCGCGCCAGTTCGGGCGCGCAGGCTGCGATCGGGCGATGCTGGCCGCGGCGCGGCCGGCCGAACCGGAAGTCACGAGACAAAAGGTGAGGACGCCAAACAATTGAGGACGCCATGGGTTTGATCTCCATTCTCGTTATCCTGATCGCTTTCTATGTCCTGGTATCGCTGCGCGTGCTCAAGCAATATGAGCGCGGGGTGGTGTTCCTGCTCGGCAAGTTCGCCGGCGTGCGCGGACCCGGGCTGACGCTGATCTTCGTTCCGTTCCAGCAGATGACGCGGGTGTCGCTGCGCACCGTGACCATGCAGATCCCGTCGCAGAAGATCATCACCAAGGACAACGTCTCGATCGATATCGCTGCGGTCGCCTACTATCACATCACCGATCCGGAAAAGGCCGTGATCGCGATCGAGAACGTCTACAACGCGATCAACCAGATCAGCCAGACCACGGTGCGCAACGTGGTCGGGCGGTTCAGCCTCGATCAGCTGTTGTCCGATACCGCCAGCATCAACGACCAGATCAAGAACGTCATCGACCTCCACACCGAGCCCTGGGGCACGCAAGTGACAGCAGTCGAGATCAAGGACATCACGCTGCCGGACAACATGCAGCGCGCGATGGCCAAGGAGGCCGAAGCCGAACGCGAGCGCCGCGCCAAGATCGTCGCCGCCGAAGGCGAATATCAGGCGGCGGTGAAGCTTGGCCAGGCGGCCGATATCATCACCCAGCATCCCGTGGCGCTGCAGTTGCGCACCCTGCAGACGATGGCGGAAATCTCGGTTGAGAAGAATTCCACCATTATCTTCCCGGCCCAGTTCATGACCACGGTGCAGGACGCCATCGCGCTGATGCAAAAGGATTCGGCGTCGAAGTAGCTTGATCTAGACCTGGTCCGCCGCCGCAGCTTCGGCCTGCGGCGGCGCCTTGCCCGCGAACGGCACCAGCAAGAGGCCGATCAGCGCCACGCACGCCAAGAGCGTCCAGGCTTCGTTGACCGACAGCGCAAACGCCGCCTTCTCGACCATCGGTCTGACATAGGCCTCGACCGCGGCGTCCGACACGCCGGGCGGCCGGTGGGTGAACAATTGCACATCGAGGCCGATGGCCTGCGCCGCCGAGACGTCGCCAGCGATCAGCCGGTCGCGCAAGGCGTCGGCATGACCGCCGGTGCGGCCATACAAAATGGTGTCGATCACGGCGATGCCGATCGCGCCTCCCAAGTTGCGCATCAGGTTGAACAGCCCGCTGGCGTCAGGCACCTGGATCGCGGCCAGCGTGCCCAGCGCCAGCCGCGTCGGCGGCAGCAGACAGAACATGATCGCAACACCGCGCAACACCTGCGGCCAGAACATTTCGTCGAAATCGGCGATGCGGCTCTGCGACGCGCTCAAGGCGAGCCCGAGCGCGAACAACGCAAACCCCGCCGCCGACAGATAGCGCGGATCGTATCGGCTTTCCATGAAGCCCGCGATCGGCGCGGTGGCGAGTTGCGCCACACCGGTGACCAGCATGATGGTGCCGATCTCGAAAGCGTCGTGATGGCGGACATAGGCGAGGAACACCGGCATCAGATAGACCGAGCCGAACAATCCGACCCCGAGGCAGAAGCTTAAACCGCAGCCGATCGCAAACGGGCGCGCGCGCAAGGTGGAGAGATCGACCACGGGATGCGCCGCTCCCAGCGTAAACAGCGCGAAGGCCGTTGCCGCGGCGGCGCTGAGTTCGAACAGGCCCAGGGGCAGCGGTGAAAGCCAGCCATCCTGCGGCGCCTGTTTCAGGCCGATCTCGAGGCTCGCCAGCGCGATCGCCATCAGCACCAGCGACGTGCGATCGAGCGTCGCAAGATCGGCGAAGCGAGGTTTGTCGCGCGGCAGCAGCAACGGCGTCGCGGCGGCTGCGATCACGCCCGGCGCGACATTGATCAGGAACAGCCAGTGCCAGGACCAGGTTTCGGTGATCCAGCCGCCGACCACCGGGCCGATGGTGGGCGCCAGCACCGCCACGATGCCGGCCAGCGTGGTGGCGATCGGATGCAGGCGGACCGGAAACAGCAGGAACACCGCCGAAAACACCGCCGGGATCAGCGTGCCGCCGGCGAATCCCTGCAGCACGCGAAAGCTGACCAGTGTCGAAAAATCGTGGCTGAATGCGCAGCCGATCGAGGCCAGGGTGAAGAGACTGATCGCGATCACGAACAGCCAGCGCAAGGTCAGCACGCGCGTCAACAGGCCGGTCAGCGGAATGGCCGTGATCTCGGCGATCAGATAGGCGGTCTGGATCCAGCTCATCGCATCGCGCGAGATCGCGAGCGCATTTTGAATTGCGGGCAGCGAGGTCGCGACCACCTGAATGTCGAGGATCGCCATGAACATGCCAAGGCACATCAGGATAAAGCCGAGCCAGATCGAAACGCTGGCATCGCAGGGTTCGGTGCGTGGTTCGACCATCACACTCATGAGGCGGCACGCACGGTGATCCCACGCCATTCGGCCAGCGCGCGGTTTTCGGCGCGGATGCGGATCGTCAGAACCGCCGCGTTGAGGATCGTGAAGAGGACCGCCAGCCACGGCAGTCCCAGCACCAGCGGCAGCACCGCGATCTCGCCGATCACGACAGCATAATTCGGGTGCGACAGGTACCGATAGGGTCCGGCCGACACCAGGGGCTGTCCGGGCAGGACGATGATCCCTGTGGTCCAGCGCGCGCCGAGCGTGCGCATCACCCACAGACGCAGGAGCTGCAGCACCAGATACAGCAGCAGGGCAATGATATTGGGCGGTTGGTCGTGGCCGAAGACCCAGAGCGCGATCAGCCACGCCGTATGCACCGCGACCATCAATGGGTAATGCCGCGGCGCCACTTCGACGGCGCCGCGCGCCAGCAGGCGGCGGGTGTTGAAATGCGAAAGAACAAGTTCTCCGGCGCGCTGCAGCGTGACCAGGCCGAGGATGAATTCGGCCGCTGTCACGCGGCATGCCGCAGCGAAACGCAACTGGCGGTGAAGCCGGGTCCGAGCGCCGTCAGCAGCGAACGTGGCGGCAATCCCCGGGCGCGCGCGCGTTCAAGGATGAACAACACCGTCGGCGACGACATATTGCCGTAATCGGCGATCACCTGGCGTTCGTGTTCGAGCGTGCCCTGGTCGAGCTTAAGCGTGGTCTCTAGCGCCTGGATCACCTTGGCGCCGCCGGGATGGCAGATGAACTGGTCGATATCGTCAAGCGACAGCTGCATGCGCCCGAGAATCTGCAGCAAAGCGGGCTTGAGATTTTGGGCGACGAATTCGGGGATGGTACGGCGCAGAATCACGCCAAAGCCCTGCGGATCGACGCTCCAGCCCATGACGTCTGTTGTATCGGGCCACAAATGTTCGCCGCACTGCTCGATCCGGGTCGCGCCGCCATCACCGGCGCGCAGGATGACCGCGGCGGCGCCGTCGCCGAACAGGCTGACGGCGACGATGTTGGCCTTGGTCAGTTCGTCGTGGCGAAGCGCCAGCGAACACAGCTCGACCGCGACCAGCAGTACGTTGCTGCCCGGCCGCGCCTGCGCCAGGCGCGAGGCGATCGACAGGCCGGAGGCGCCGCCAGCGCAGCCAAGGCCAAACACCGGCACGCGCGCCACGTCGGATCGAAACCCGATGCGGCGGGCGACGCGCGCATCGAGACTGGGCGTGGCGATGCCGGTGGAGCAGACGGTCACGACGGTGTCGATATCGGTGGCGGCGAGGCCGGCATTCGCCAGCGCCTTGCCGGCGACCTCGACAAACAGCGCCTCGGCGCCCTCCAGAAACGCCGCGGTGCGTTCCGGCCAGCCGCGCGGTTCGAGATACCATTCGAATGGCTTCACGCCGTGACGCTTGACGATACCGGTGTTGGTGAAAATGCTCGCGAACCGTTCGAAATCGGGAAAGCGGCTGCCGAATACGTCCCACGCCGCGGCCAGAACGTCCTTTTGCAGGAAGGTGTGCGGCGGAACCGATGTCGCCAGTGAGACCAGGGCAGCCGTATGCATTACGAAATCTTTCGTTGGGTTTTCCGTTATGATGGGAACCTCGGCAGGGAGGGTTTTATTTCACGGCTGGCCAAAAACTCTGGCCGAATGGGTCACTATAATGTGACATTCCCGGCTCGCGCGCCGCCCACACCAAATCGGTCGCTGCGATCGGCCGGGAGCCGAAGCCGATGACGGCGAATTACGAAGAGGCCGTGCGCCTAAGCCACTTGCGCCGCGCGATCGGGGAATACGGTATCGATCTTGGCCTTCAGCGTGACGGCGTTGAAGGGCTTGACGATATAGTTGTTAACGCCGGCCTTCTTGGCGGCGATCACGTTCTCGGTCTTCGATTCCGCAGTTATCATGATGAACGGCGTGGTTGCGAGATTGGAGTCGGCGCGCACTTCCCGCAGCAGGTCGTAGCCGTTCATCGGTTCCATATTCCAGTCGGAGATCACCAGCCCGTATTTCTTAGCCCGCATCTTGTCCAGCGCCGCCGCTCCGTCGCTGGCGTCGTCGATATTCTCGAAACCCAGCTGCTTGAGCAGATTGCGGATGATTCGAATCATGGTGGCGTAGTCGTCAACCACCAGGATCTGCATCGACATATCACACGCCATTGCTCGCTCTCCTAAAGCGCGTCCGCTGCGAGACGGCTGCGGTCCGGTCAATTGGTCTGACGGATGGTCAGGAACGGCCAGCCAGGAGTCGCCAATCCCGACCTGTATCATCTGCCGTTGAACGCGCAGTTAACTCGCGCTCGAGCCGACAAAGGGAATTGTCGTTTTTTGAGCGATGCGGGCACTCCTGGGCCTGAGCGGCGATTATTCCGAATCGGCAAGTCTGAATTCGGTTGAAATCAGCGCGGCTTTTGCACGAAGGCCGTAGTCTTACGGGCATCATCTTAACTCAGCGATAGCTTTGACAAGATAATTTGCCGCGATCGTTTTTCGGGGGGATTGCAGAATGCAGACATTTCAGACGACGGACCTGAACGAAGTAAGGCGATGCCGGATCGCGCAGTTCAGCGGCACCAGCAGGGCTCTGAAAGTCGGGGACTCGTCCGTCACCGGATTCGTTAGATCGGTCCAAGAGGTCAAGTCAGGCCCCACTCCGACCTGGATCATCACGGTTCTGCCACGCAAAGTGACGGGATTAGCGGCTGGCTGATCAAACCTCATTGATCGCTGATCGCAGCACTTCTCCTCTCTCCAATTCAAATTCATTTCGACGCCAAGGAATAGCCTGATGTCGTTTCTCAATCTGCGAATTCGTGGCCGGCTCTATGGTGGCTTCGGCGTGTTGCTGCTGTTCTGCGCGGCGCTCGCCGGCTTCGCGGTGTGGCAGTTCTGGGGGCTTCAGACCGAGATCATCGGATTGGGGCTGCAGTCGAGGAATACGATCCGGGTCGTGGAGATTGGATCCGAACTTCACGCCAACCGCCGGGCGCTGCTTCGCTACGTTTTCGATCACGACGAGGCCTCGTTTGCGGAATCCGAGAAGCGGCTGACACATTTGAACGACCTGCTCGAGGAAGCAATTCAGCAATCGACATCAGATGAGCGCAGGGCGATCTTCAGGGAGGTCATCAAGGACGTTGCAGATTTGAAGGCCCAGCGCCTGGCGCTCGGCGAAACCGTCAAACGAACCATCGCCAACCGGGATATCCTGTTCAGCGAGGGCGACAAGATGGCCGCCGACCTCCAGCAATTCGTCGACGCCGCGGAAAAAACCTCCGTTGCCCGCGAAGCGGCGGCGCTTGAAACCAAGGTCCTGCTGGTCAGGGTCGCGAACTGGCGGCTGCTGGCCACCAAGGACGCGAAGGGTGTCGCCACCTTCAAGAGCAGTCTCGGGAAGGCGCAGCAAGTGATCGCGGAACTGGAAAAGGCCGACGATCTGTCCGCGAATCTCGCGACGCTGTTGGCAACGGTCAAGGCCGGCGTCGGCAAATATGCCGATGCGTTCGAGAAGACATCCGCCAATCTGCTGCGCGGCGACGAACTGTATTACAAGGCCGTCACCCCGCCGACGGTCCATGCGATCAGCGAAATGGAAAAAGCAAAGGTCGCGATCACAGAACATTACGCGAAAATATCCCGCGAGGCTCAGGACCACATCGCGAGCACGATCACCTTGCAGGAAGTCGTGGCTGGAGCCGCCGTGATGCTGGGCGTCCTGATCGCATTCCTGATCGCCCGCGGAATCGTCGGCCCGCTGTCCGGCCTCACTTCGGGCATGCGGGACCTTGCCGGCGGTAATTTCGGCGTGGTGCTTCCCGGGCTCGACCGCAAGGACGAAGTCGGCGACATGGCGCAGGCGGTCGAGGCCTTCAAGGTCAAGGCCGAGGAAAAGGCCCGCGACGAAGCGGAAGCCAGGATCAAGCAGGATCAGATCGCCGCACAGCAGCGCAAGGCCGACATGATCAAGCTCGCCGATGACTTCGAGGCCGCCGTCGGCGAAATCGTCGAAACCGTGTCGTCGGCATCGACCGAACTCGAGGCCTCGGCCTCGACGCTCACCTCGACCGCGGAGCGCGCGCAGGAGCTCACCACCATGGTTGCCGCGGCCTCCGAGGAAGCCTCCACCAATGTGCAGTCGGTGGCGTCGGCGACCGAAGAACTTGGCTCCTCGGTCAACGAGATCAGCCGCCAGGTGCAGGAATCGGCGCGGATGGCCAATGAGGCCGTCGGGCAGGCGCGCAAGACCAACGATCGCGTCGGCGAGTTGTCGAAGGCGGCAAGCCGCATCGGCGATGTCGTCGAACTGATCAACACCATCGCGGGACAGACCAATCTCCTGGCGCTCAATGCCACCATCGAAGCGGCGCGCGCCGGGGAAGCCGGTCGCGGCTTTGCGGTCGTGGCCTCCGAGGTCAAGGCGCTGGCCGAGCAGACCGCCAAGGCCACCGGCGAGATCGGCCAGCAGATCGCGGGTATTCAGGCGGCGACGCAGGAGTCGGTGGGGGCGATCCAGGAGATCAGCGGCACCATCGAACGATTATCCGAAGTCTCCTCGGCCATCGCCGCGGCGGTGGAACAGCAGGGCGCGGCGACCCAGGAGATTTCGCGCAACGTGCAGCAGGCTGCCCAGGGCACCCAGCAGGTCTCTTCCAACATCACCGACGTGCAGCGCGGCGCCAGCGAGACCGGCTCGGCCTCCTCGCAGGTGCTGTCGGCGGCACAGTCGCTGTCGAACGACAGCAACCGCCTCAAGCTCGAAGTCGGAAAATTCCTGAATTCAGTACGCGCGGCTTAGTGCGCTTTCCAGCCAAGGGGTCGCGCGGATGCGCACCCGATGACAGGCTCCGTGGACATCGGTTCGCGTGAAGAAAACGCGTCAAACCAAAAAATAGAGCTTCCGTTCCGATTCAATCGGAACGGAAAAGGCTCTGGTACAAAAGCCCGGCTCCAGTGGAGCCGGGCTTCGCAATTCGGACACCGGATCCTAATCCGCGGGTTTGCGCGCGGTTGATCGGCCGCCCGGCTTCGACTCGTCCACGCTGCCGGGGGTCATTCCCTGCGGGGCCGCTCCAGTGGTCGTGCCCGACTTCATATTGTTCGATTTCGTTCTGTCGGGCGCCATTGTGGAACCCGTTTTGCCCTGGCCCGTTGCGCCGGGGGCCGGTTGCACCGGCTCCGACTGTGCCGACGCGATGGCGGTCGCTCCAAACAACGAGGCGACCACGAGGGCCGAGATAGCAAGCTTCGATCGCATGAGAATCTCCTGATCTGGATCAGTGATGCTGCAGTCCAAACTTGCGAGGCGGATTTGCGTTCCCGGCCCGGCGGCTGGTTTTCGGGCGATGCCCGCCGGAAACAGATTGTATTAAACGGAAACAAAGGATGCCGTAATTTGCTGTAATAAATACAACTCCGATAAGGGTGAATTCCGTCTTTTGAAGCCGGGTCTGCCAAGCGGTTTTCCTTGCCGGCTGAGTTGTTCCTTGGCATACTTTCAACCTGGTCGATCCGCTAAAGGCGAGAGAATGAATCGCACGTTTGTTTCCGATCTGAGAGAGCAGCTTGGGTCTCCATCGAACGAGACAATCGAAGGTCTGCGATTGCTTCGAGCCTTCGTCAAACTTTCATCCCGGCAGCGGTCTGAAATTATCGAACTGGTCGAACGTTTCGCCGCCGATCCCGGACCTGCTCCCGGCGGCATCAACGGGCGGCCCAATCCGCGCTGAGCGCGGCGGGTCGTTTCTTGCGGCAAAGAAAGTTGTTTGCTGACGGCAAGAAAAAAGAGGCCGCCGGGAGAGGCGGCCTCGATGTCTTCACGTGTTAGCTGTTTGCAAGAGCCCGATGCTGGCTACTGTTGAGCTGGCAGGTGTCAGTGTTCCCACCAGAACCATTCGGCGTGCGACCTGCGCCAGTCGGCATGACGCTGCTGGTTCTGGCCGATCAGGATGCCGAAACGCACGCAGGCCCTGCGGTCACCCTTGTCGCAAAGCTGGTGGAAGCCGATCAGTTCCGCCTCCGCAGCGTTTTGAGCCCGGGCGGGTGTCGAGGCGATCGTCGCCATGCCCGAGATCCCGACCACAACCGCCATGGCGGTCATCAATGGCTTTAAAATCATTAGTTCTCCTGTTCAAATTCAGCCCCATGGCAAGGCTAATGCGCGAAATGTGAATGCAATCTGAACTGGATAGATGAGCCCTGGGCCTCGCCGCCTCCGGCCGATTTGGGGGCGTGGGCGGCGTCGCGATTTCCGGTGAAACCACGCCTTAAGTTGAAGGCGGGCCGGTTCGCCACCGTCCCGGAAGTGTGGTATCCCACGACGAAACCGGAGGATGACGCCCATGATTGAACCGAAACTGGAAGTCCCGGCCGAACTGCGTGATCTGGCCGAAAAAACCATCGATCAGGCGGAAAAGGCATTCGGAATGTTTTTCGATGCCGCCAACAAGTCGGTGGCATCGGTACCGAGCCCGGGAACGGAGATTTCCAAACAGGCGCTGTCGTTCACCGAACAGAACATGAAGGCGGCCTTCGAACACGCCCGCAAACTGGTGCACGCCACCGACCTTCAACAGGCGATGCAGATCCAGTCGGAATTCCTCAAGAGCCAGTTCACCAATGCCGGCGAACATATGCGCCAGATCAGCAGCGGGGTCATGACGGCTGCCAAGGATGCCACCAAGGTCAAGCTTTGATCAGAAAGCCTGGAGCGGCACGCCTCGACGCGCGCGCCGTTCACGGGCGAGGTTGAAATAAAATAGTTTTCTGGAAGCGTTTCGTGGAATGTTTCTTCTGCCCACAAAATAGTCTTGCGTGGATTTCCATGCTGGCCTTCAATTGTTGCGCAGGTCCTTGACGGGCCACCGGGTTTCACCACCCGCCGTCTGTCATCTTTTCTGCTGATCCCTGTCGGCACTCACCGGCAGGGATTTGCATTTTTGGCCGCCTCACAGGCACGTGCCATCATTCTGGGCCCGATCGGCACTTCCGCAGGGCAGGCGCTTCGTCATCTGCTGAATTCGCTTTTTGGCTTCCACCTGCGCAAGCAGATCGAAAACACCCTTCGGCTTCAATTCGGTGGAGCGGCGAAAATCCGAGGTCGCGTGGGGAACGTCGCCCTGCTGCTCATAGATTTTGCCGCGCGCGAAATAGCCTTCGATGGTCTCCTGCTTCGCGATACCCGTTGCGCGCCTTTAAGCGGAAGCCGCTTTCCGTGAAACGGGATGAGTGACCCAACGCACATTTCGCGCCGTAGCTTTGTGACAAAAGCTTATCCGTGAGCCCCCCGCTGTCAGGAACGAAAACTGACACGAATCACGATGGTGGGGGGAAGCGCACGCGACGTCGTTCAGTGCGCGTTTCGATCCTGACTCTCTGAATCAGGGTTGTCGTCACATCGACCGTCGATCATAATCTCCTGGTCCCAGCAACGGATAAGTGCGCGAAACATGAGTGAATCAGACGGACAACCCGACATTTCCGGGGGCGCGCCCGGCGGGCAGGGTCGGCCTCCAGGTCAGGAGCCCCCCAGGGGCAGGAAGCCTGGCTCCTCTCGGGGCACCTGGATTGGAATTGCCGGCGGGCTCGCGATTGCTGGAATAGCCGCGGGCGTCTTGCTGCCCAGCATCGTTCGCGACAAGCCGCCTGTTGTCGGTGAGGAATCCACTCTGGAAGTGCTTTTACCCGCCGACATCAGTGGGGCCCTGCCGACCCTCGATCCGGGGACTTCGAAAGCGGCGGTGGATGACGCGAAGAACTGCAAGGCGCCGCTGGCATGGGTGACGTTGACGCAACGGAATGGGCATGGCGGCATGGTGCGCGTCCGTTCGGGACAATATCTGTCACCGCCAATCAAGCTCACCCC
>NZ_JBEKCZ010000125.1:0-15440 GCF_050014615.1 Bradyrhizobium sp.
CCGCCAGGGGAGCTGACGGAGGCCGCGTAGTACATCTCATCACGCCTAGGTTCGCGACGAGATGTGGGAGCTCGTTTCCGTTAAGGCGGGCCTCGACGTTTTCCGGGAGCCGGAAACCGTTTTGGGTTCACGCCCTAGAACGGCAGCAATACATCCATCACCTGTTGGCCGTAACGCGGCTGTTGAACGTCGCTGATCTGGCCGTGGCCGCCATAGGCGATACGGGCCTGCGCGATCTTGCTGGAATCGATGGTGTTGTCGCTCTGGATGTCTTCCGGCCGCACGATGCCGGCGACGATCAGTTCGCGCATTTCGAAATTGACGCGGACCTCCTGCTTGCCCTCGACCACGAGGTTGCCGTTCGGCAACAGCTGGGTGACGACGGCGGCGATGTTGGTCTGCAGGGTTTCCTGGCGCTGGATCGAACCCTTACCGTCGCTGTTGGCGGTGGCGTCCGCGGTCAGCAGGCGGCCGGGAAGGGCGGTGGTCTTTCCGGTCAGCAGGTTGCTGCCGAGGAAGGCGGTAATGCCGGAGTCTTCGGTAACGGTGCGGCTGCGCTGGGTCTCGTTGGCGAAATTGGCCTGATCGGTGATGTTGACCGTGACGGTCAAGAGATCGCCGATCTGATGCGCGCGCTGGTCCTTGAAGAACGACCGCGAGCCGTTGCGCCACAGCGAATTGGCGTTGTAGGAAACCGCTTCCGGCTTCGGCATCGGCATCTGCACCGGCTTGTAGCCGGGCGCCGCGGTCGGATTGTCGATCGACGACAGCTTCGGCGTCTCACCGATCTGGGACAGACGATCGATCGACGAACAGCCGCCGGCGACGCTGATGATGGTCAGCAAACTGGCAGTCAGCGCGAAACGGTTGATACTGGACCTGAACATAAACGTTTACTCGGCTTTTGGAGACACTTGCGCATGATTGCTGGTGGCGACTGAAACCGGCGCAGCCGGCTCAGTGGAGGCGTCGGATGCATCGGTGGTGGCGGGAAGCCTTGGCGTTGCGACCGAAATCGCGACCTGACCACGGCCGATGACGACGCCGGAGACGATGCGCTTGGATTGCAGATTGAGAACGTTGACCACATCGCCCTCGGTGCCGGCGTCCACCGCCTTGCCGCGAATGGTGAGATAGAGACCGGCGGATTCGAAGATCAGGGTGACATTGTCGTCGCGCTGCACCAGATCCGGCTTGCCGAGATCGGCGACCTTGATGGCCTGGCCGGCGCGAAGCTGCTTTCGCATCTGCATGCCGAGCGCGCGGCTGCGGACCGCGGCGTCGCTGCCGACTTCGGCCTTCGGGCGCCGCTCGGTCACCACGTCGGAGGATTTCAGGACGTCATTGCGCTCGACGTTGCGGGTCAGCACCGCCGCTTCCACGGTCTCGATCGCAATCCCGGTGAAGCGCAGCCTGGCCGCCGGGGTGTTGTTCTCGTTGGAAACTTCGAAGCTGATATCGAAGCGTCCGTTGCGCGGCTCGAACCGGACCGAGACCGGCTGCAGCGCGCCGGTGTTCGACGCTTCCAGCCTGACGTCGCCGACGTCGCGGTCGAATATCAAATTGAGGTTGCCGGCATCGCCAAGGCCGCTGCGGTGCTCCAGCGCATGGGCGACCGCCAGTTGGATCTCCTTGGCCTCGAAGGAGCGCGACAGCCGGGTCACCGAGATCGCCTTGATGTCCCTGGTGTCGACGCCGATCACCTGATGCGCCTGCAACGCGGCGATCACCTGCGCGGTCGGCAGCGAGCCGGTGGTGCCGAGATCGGGCGCGCGATAGATCGCGATCTGCGCCGACGTGCCGGCGTTGTCGATCACGTCGCCGATCCGCACCACGTCGCTTTCGACCGTGACGCTGGCGCGAAGCACCGGCGCCGCGATGACTTCCTCGCTGGCCTGTGCGAAGGCCGCCGCCGGTGTGGCGGCGAGCAGGGCGGCGACGAGGAGAAGCGTTCGAACAGTCATCATCAGCTCCCTCAGCGGAACATGCCGGTGGTGGTTTGCATCATCTGGTCGGCGGCGGTGATCACCTTTGCATTCATTTCGTAGGCGCGCTGTGCGGCGATCAGGTTGGACATTTCCGAGACGACGTCGACGTTCGACTGTTCGAGGCTGCCCTGCGTCAGGCTGCCGTAACCTTCGGCGCTGGCGAGACCGTCCTGCGGCGCGCCGGATGACGGCGTATCGGTATAGAGATTGCTGCCGACCGGCAGCAGGCCGGCCTTGTTGATGAATCGCGTCAGCGCGAGCTGGCCGATGATCGTCGACGTCGTCGTCGATCCCGGCAGCGTCACCGAGACCTGGCCCTGGGCGTTGACCGTCAGGCCCGACGCATTGTTCGGCACTGTAATCGTCGGCTGCACCGGATTGCCCTGCGCGGTCACGATGCGCCCGGTATTGTCCATCTGGAAGGTGCCGTCCCTGGTATATTGGAAGGTGCCGTCCGGCATCAGGATCTTGAAGAAACCCTCGCCGTTGATCGCGAGATCGAGATCGTTGCCGGTCTGCGACAGCGTGCCCTGGGTCATCGATCGCGGCGTTCCGACGGTCTTGACGCCACCACCGATATCGATGCCCACCGGCAGGATGGTGCCCTGATCGGAGGCCTGCGCGCCGACCCGGCGGATATGCTCGTAGATCAAATCCTGAAACGCGGCGGTCTGCTTCTTGTAGCCGGTGGTTTGCAGGTTCGCGATGTTGTTGGAGATGACCTGGACACTTAGTTCCTGGGCCGCCATTCCAGTCGCAGCAGTATGAAGAGCTTGCATGGATCGTCTCCTGAATGGCCGTTAAGCGGGAACGCTGGCGAGTTGCTGGATCGCGGTTTTGTGCAGATCGCCCTGCTGCTGCAGCATCGCCGCGATTTGCGAGTAGGCGCGCGTGACCTCCATCATGCGGCTCATCTCTGCAACGGCGCTGACGTTGGACTTCTCGAGGAAACCCTGGCGGACCACGGATTTGGTGTCGGGTTGCGCCGAGCCTTCGCCGGCGGTGTAGAGGTTGAGGCCCTCCTTCAGCAGTTTCTGCGCGTCGGCAAAGCTGACCAGCCGGAGTTTTCCGCGGATCGAATCCGTCCGGCCATTGCCTTCCACCACGGTGATGGTGCCGTCTGGCGTGACGTTGATGTCATGGTCGGTCGGCTGAAACACGATGGGGCCACCGGTGCCGAGCACCGGATTGCCCGCGACCGTCACGAGCTGACCCTGGCCGTTGAGCTGCAGGCCGCCATCGCGGGTGTAGCGCTCGCCGCCCGGCGTCTGCACCACCAGAAAAGCGGAGCCGTCGATGGCGAGGTCGAGGGGATTCTTGGTCTGGTCGGCCGAGCCTTGCGCGAAATCGCGGTAGGTGCCGCGGTCCTGGACGTAGCTGACGCGTCGGTCGCTGCCGACGAAATTATCTTCGTGCGCGCCGGACGTCAGATATTCCTCGAACAGCGAATTGTCAGCCTTGTAGCCCGTCGTGTTGACGTTCGCGATATTGTTGGCGACGACATCCAATTGCCGCTCCAGCACAGTTTGCCGCGCAAGTCCGATGAGAAGCGTGTTCTCCATCGCCGGTTCTCCCCTGAACGATCCGCGCCCGAAGCCCTCCCAGGCTGGTTGCGGATCCTGCGAACCGCCGGGCTCTCCCAAGCCGCGGTCCGCAGCTAACACAGCGAAAGCCGTGCCAGTTTATAAAACCAAGCTTCTGCAAAGGCTTAGATGTTTGGAAGGGGTATTGTTCGGGCGGCAATAAGGTCTTGTTGACCATGTTTGCCCGGCAACTTTTTCCTAGTTGGGAGGCAAAAGAAAGGTTCCATTAACCATTATTACCTTAGCGTCGCGTGGAGAGAGCGCGACTGCGCTGGTGGCATTTGTATCGCGTTATGGGCCTGCCCGCCGGCATCGAGTTCATTTCCAGACGGGACCGGGCGGGCAATGGCGGACAAAGAAGAGGCAGAAGGCGGCGCGGAAGCTTCGGAAGAAGCCGTTGTCGCCCCCAAGGGCAAACTCAAACTGATCATTGCCGTGGTCCTGGTGCTTGCCATCGTCGGCGGCGGATCGACCTGGTTCTTCTTCCTGCGGCATCACGGCGAAGAAGCGCATGCGGAGGCGCCGCCGCCGAAACCGTCGTCCTATGTCGAGGTGCCGGACATGCTGGTCAATCTGGTCGGCACGCCCGGCGAGCGCGTGCAGTATCTCAAGGTCAAGATCGTGCTCGAAGTAAAGGAAGAGAAGCAGGTCGAGGCGATCAAGCCGAACCTGCCGCGCGTCACCGATATTTTCCAGACCTATCTGCGCGAGCTGCGGGCGAGCGACCTCAACGGTTCAGCCGGCCTGTTTCGCCTGAGGGAAGAATTGACCCGGCGCGTCAATGCGGCGGTCTCGCCAAACCAGGTCAGCGCTGTGCTGTTCAAGGAAATCGTCGTTCAGTGACGAGACGGATTTGCAATTATGGCGGGTAACGATCCAGTCGACCAGGACGCAATCGCAGCCCAATGGGAAGCGTCGCTGGATTCCGAGGATCCGGCGGAAGCCGCGGAAGCGGCTGCGGCCAACGAACTCTCCGGCACCATGGCGCTGCAATGGGCTGCCATGGTCGAAGACGGCAGCCGCGACTTCGGCGGCGGCAAGAACGGCGGCGAGCGGGTTCTGTCGCAGGAAGAAATCGACAACCTGCTCGGCTTTTCCGTCGGTGACGTCAATCTCGACGATAATTCCGGCATTCGTGCCATCATCGATTCTGCGATGGTGTCCTACGAGCGTCTGCCGATGCTCGAAATCGTTTTCGACCGGCTGGTGCGGCTGATGACCACCAGCCTGCGCAACTTCACCTCCGATAACGTCGAAGTGTCGCTGGATCGAATTACCTCGGTGCGGTTCGGCGACTACATGAATTCGATCCCGCTGCCGGCGGTGCTGTGCGTGTTCAAGGCCGAGGAATGGGAAAACTTCGGCCTCGCCACAGTGGATTCCAGCCTGATCTATTCGATGATCGACGTTCTGCTCGGCGGCCGCCGCGGCCAGACTTCGCTGCGCATCGAGGGCCGCCCCTACACGACCATCGAGACCAACCTCGTCAAGCGGCTGGTTGAAGTCGTGCTGACCGATGCCGAGCAGGCCTTCAGGCCGCTGTCGCCGGTGACCTTCAGCATCGACCGGCTGGAAACCAATCCGCGCTTCGCCGCCATCAGCCGGCCCGCCAATGCCGCCATTCTGGTGCGGCTGCATATCGATATGGAGGATCGCGGCGGCAATATCGAGCTGCTGCTGCCCTATGCGACCATCGAACCGATCCGCAGCGTGCTGCTGCAGATGTTCATGGGCGAGAAATTCGGCCGCGATCCGATCTGGGAAGGCCATTTCGCAACCGAGGTCGGGCAGGCGGAGATTTCGGTCGATGCCGTGCTTTATGAAGCCGATATTCCGCTCAAGCAGCTGATGAAGCTGAAGGTCGGCGATACCTTGCCGCTTGAAATGCGTGCCGACGCGCTGGTCGCGGTGCGTTGCGGCAACGTCACCCTGACCGAAGGGCGGATGGGCCGGGTCGGGGATCGCGTCGCCATTCGCGTCACCAAGCAACTGCGCAAGCCGAATACCACCTTCGCGATGTTCGAGAAGGCCGACGAACAAAACAAGCTGATGGAGACCCAATGAGTCATTCATTCGGAGTGGCGATCGAAAGCCTGGTGGCAATCCTGCTGATGCTCACGATCGGCTATTGCATGCTGTTGAACACCCGCCTGAAGCGCCTGAAGGCCGATGAACATTCGCTGAAGGCGACGATCGGGGAACTGATCACGGCGACTGAAATCGCCGAGCGCGCCATCGGTGGCCTCAAACATACCGTTCGCGACGTCAACGAGAATCTCGGCAATCAGCTGACATCGGCGAGCCAGATGTCCCTGCAGTTGAAGAAGCAACTGGCGGAAGGCGACAATGTGCTGCGGCGGCTCTCCAAAATAGCGGCGGCCGCGCGGCCTGCACCCGAGCCGGAGCCGGAGGCTCCCAAGGTATCGGCGGCCAAGGCCGTTGCCGCGGCGGCCCAGGCGTTTTCCGACCGCAGAAGGTCTGATGGCCTCGCCGCATGAAATCCTTTCGTGACATTCGCGTTCTGCCGGTGGTCCTGGTTGCGATCTTCGGCCTTGCCGTGCTGAAGATCGCCGGGCTCGTGCTCGATGGCGGCTACGTGTTCGATTATAAGCCGAACTCGACCGGGCAGTCCTGGGCGCAGGAAACCTTCAACTTTCCTGGCGGACACAAGGTCGACAGTGCAGACATTACCGGTTCGGTTGAGAAGCCCAAGGAGGAAGAGGCCAAGCCCGCCGTCGCCGCCCCGGAAGTGGCGAAGCCCGAGGGTGTTGCGGTCCATCCCGAGCAGGGGCAGGCGGTGTCGCCATCCGAGCGCGCTATTCTGGAGCGGCTGCAGTCGCGGCGACAGGAGCTCGAAGCTCGCGCGCGCGAAATCGACATTCGCGAAAGCCTGCTCAGGGCCGCCGAGAAGCGGGCCGAGTCACGCGTCGAAGAGTTGAAGGCGATCGAATCCCGGATCACGGTGGCGACCCAGCAGAAAAGCGATGCGGATGCCGCCCGCTTCAAGGGCATCGTGACCATGTACGAGGCCATGAAGCCGAAGGACGCCGCCAAGGTGTTCGACCGGCTCGAAATGCCCGTGCTGATCGAAATCGCCACGCAGATCGCGCCGCGCAAGATGTCGGATATTCTCGGCCTGATGGCGACCGACGCAGCCGAGCGGCTCACCGTCGAGATGGCTAGGCGGGCCGGGTCGGACAAATCCGCCTCCGCGTCCGATCTGCCCAAAATCGAAGGCAAGGTGTTGCCGCAAAAGCCCAATTAGCGGGGATATTTAACAAGTCCTTAAACCGCCAATTCTAGATTCGATACGCGTGGCGCGCGTGGGGGCGCCCCGCCGGATCGTCGAACCGAAAGACACATTGGAATGGCGCGAACGGCTGCCGCTGGATTTGGGTCGCTAGGCCGCGCGTGCGCGCGGACGATCCAGCGTTGCCTCGAAGTGCCGTCATGGCTCGCCGTCGGGCTGTTGGTGGTCGCTCTGCTGTATCCCGGCGTCGGCCGGGCGGACCCGATCAAGGGCGAGGCCACATTTTCCGCAGGCGGCGGTTACGCCCGGCTGGTGCTCAAGCTTGCCGAGGATGTCGAGTCCGAAGTGGTCACGGCCGGCTCGATTATCGTGATCCGCTTCAAGCGTCCGGTGGATATCGCCGTCGATAAGCTGGCCGAGGCGGTGCCCGATTATATCGGATCGGCGCGGCGCGATCCGGATGGCATGGCGATCCGGCTGTCGCTGGCGCGCCGGGCGACCGTCAACACCATGACCGCCGGCGAACGGGTGTTCGTCGACTTTTTGCCGGACTCATGGACCGGTCCGCCTCCCGGTCTTCCGCCCGAGGTGGTTCGCGAACTGGCCGAGCGCGCGCGCGTCGCCGAACGCGAGTTGCGCCTGCAACGCGCGGTAGCGGAGGCGAAAAAGCATCCACCGACGCGGGTCCGCGCATCGGTGCAGCCGACTTTCGTTCGTTTCATTTTCGAAGTGCCGGATGGCGTGGGCGTCTCTTCGGTGCTGAACGACCAGAAGCTCAAGCTGTTGTTCAACGCCGTGCTGGTGTTCGATCTGGCGGATGCCAAGCTTTCGGCGCCGTCGAACATTGCGTCGATCAATCAGAGGGTCGAAGGCGAAACTTCCGTGGTGGAAGTCACCCTGATCGGCGATGTCGATGTGCATTCTTTCCGCGAGGACAAGAACTACATTATCGATGTCGCATTCCAGCAAGCGGAAAAGGCGTCCGTGCTGCCATCGCCGATGTCGGATGCCTCGCACGCTCCGGCGCCAGCCGCTCCCGCGCCGGTCGCTCAGGCATCAGCCGCGCCAGCGGCAAACACGCCGCCCGCGGCCGAGAAACCCGCCGCGGCGGCTCCGGCATCGCGGCAGGCCAGCGAGATCGTGCCGCCGACGTCGGAGGCGATCGCGCGGCAAGCCAATATCGAGATCAAGCCCGACCAGGCGCCGAAAACATCGCCCGCATCCGAAACGCAGATGCCCGAGCAATTGCCCAAGGAAACTCTAAAGGAAACTCTAAAAGAAGCGCCCAAGGAAACGCCCAAGGAAGCATCCAAGGAAACCCCCAAGGAAACCCCCAAGGAAGCGTCCAACGAAGCGCCGGCTCCAGTGGCCGAGGCAAAGATGCCCGAGCACCCGGCAAAGGAAATGCCGGCTCCCGCAGCCATGGTCGCACCGAAAATGCCTTCGGCCGCGGCGCCGGCAGTCAAGACCGGTGGTAGCGCGGCCAATGTCAGCGCCAGACGTGACAGCGACGGCCTGCATCTGACATTTGCATTTACGACCGTGACTCCCGCAGCGCTGTTCCGTCGCGCCGATACGGTGTGGCTGGTGTTCGACACCACAAAGCCGATCGACGCCGAGCCGATCCGCAGCAACGGCGGCTCCCTTATCGCCGAAGTCAGCTCGATGCCGCTGGACAAGGGGCAGGCGATCCGTATTCGTCTTAACCGCCCTCAAATGCCATCGCTGACAGGCGACGACCGGCCGGCTGGCTCAAACTGGACGGTTACATTCGCCGATACGATGCAAACGCCGACGCAGCCGCTGGTGGCGACGCGAAACATCACCGATCCCGCGTTGGCCAATGTCACCGTGCCGATATCGAAGCCCGGTCTGCTGTATCGGTTTGTCGATCCGGACGCCGGCGATACCCTCATGGTGGTCACGGCGACGCCACCGGTTCGCGGCTTCATCAAGCGGCAGGATTTCGTCGAGATGTCGCTGCTGGAATCGATCCACGGCGTGGCGATTCGTCCGAATTCCGATGATGTCTCCGCCGAGATTGCTTCGGACAAGATCATCCTCGGCAAGCCGGGCGGACTGACATTGTCACCGGCCGCCACCAAAGTGGAGCGCGCATCAACAGTAGTCCGGCCGATTTTCGATCCCGGCGAGTGGCACAAGAGCCAGGAAGAAATCTTCAACCTGCGCCAGGATGCGCTGATCGAGGCGGCGGCGGCCGCCGATCCCGATCAGCGCTCGCCGGCCCGGGTCGATCTTGCCAGGTTCTATCTGGCGCGCGGGATGTATCCGGAAGCCAAGGGCGTGCTCGATCTCGCACTGGTAGACGCCAAGCCGGATCTTGAAGACCCGGTTGTCCTGATCGTGCATTCGGTTGCAAGCATTCTGATGGGCCGTCCCGAACTGGGGATGAAGGATCTCGCCAATCCGGTGATCGGAACCAATTACGATTCGCAGCTTTGGAAGGCGCTCGCCTACGCCCGCATGGGAAGATGGGCGGAAGCGCGCGAGAAATTCAAGAACGTCGAATTCGCCATCACCTCGCTGCCGATCGAACTGCAGCGCATTGTGATATCGGACGCGATGCGGGCCTCGCTCGAGGTCAGGGACTATTCGGGAGCCGCAAAACGCGACAGCGATCTGGAAATCATCGGCCTGCCGCCCGAGATGAAACCCGCGATCTCGGTGCTGCGCGGCCGGCTTGCCGAAGCGCTTGGGCACGACAAGGACGCGCTGGACCAGTACAAGGCGGCCGTGGAATCCGATGACCGTCCTGCTGCGACCGAAGCCAAGCTGCTCGAAATTGCACTGAAGCAGAGGCGCGACGAAATCACTCCGGCCGAAGCAACGAGCGAGCTCGAGACGCTTGCGGTGACGTGGCGCGGTGACGCGCTCGAGGTGCAGACGCTGGGAATGCTGGCGCGCCTCTATTCCGATGCCGGACGCTACGCCGATTCATTTGCGGCAGCGCGGATCGCGACCAAGCTGGAGCCGAATTCGGAAATCTCGCGGCAGGGCCAGGACGCGGCATCGGCGCTGTTCGCACAGCTTTTTCTCAGCCAGAAGGGCGACGACCTGCCGCCGATCGACGCGCTCGGGATGTTCTATGACTATCGCGAACTGACGCCGATCGGGCGGCGCGGCGACGAGATGATCCGCCGGCTTGCCGATCGCCTGGTCGCGGTCGATCTGCTCGATCAGGCCAGCGAATTGCTGCAATATCAGATCGACAAAAGGCTGGAGGGCGCGGCGCGGGCGCAGGTGGCGGCGCGGCTGGCGATGGTCTATCTGACCAATCGCAAGCCGGATCGCGCCATCGCGGCCCTTCGCACCACCCGCATCGCCGATCTCTCCGGCGAATTGCGCCAGCAACGGCTGTTGCTGGAGGCGCGCGCGCAAAGCGACGTCGGGCGCCACAACCTCGCCCTCGATATCATCTCGAACATCGGCGGCCGCGAAGCGATCCGGTTGCGGTCCGATATTTACTGGGCATCGCGGCAGTGGCGCGAGTCGTCTGAACAGATCGAATTGTACTACGCCGATCGCTGGCGCGATTTCAAGCCGCTGAACCCGGTGGAGAAGGGCGATGTGATCCGCGCCGCGGTCGGATATGCGCTTGCCGAAGACGCCATCGGTCTGGCGCGCTTCCGCGAAAAATATGCGCCGTTGATGAGCGGCGAAGCCGACCGCGCCGCGTTCGAGACCGCGAGCAAGCCAGCCGCTTCCACCAGCGCCGAATTCGCCCAGATTGCGAAGATGGCGGCAAGCGTCGATACTCTCGACGGCTTCCTGCGCGAAATGAAGTTGCGATTCCCGGACGCGACGGCGCGCGCGACGATGCCGCCGGAAGCCCCGAAGGCCGACCCGTTCCCGACCGGCTCGTTGCCGGCGATCATCGGGTTGAAGCGGGTTGGCACGGCGAAGTAGGTTCACCCCCCTCGACAGCGGCCAGCCGAAGCGGCAACCTGTGCGGCAGACCGCGCAGGGGACGCCGCCCGTATGAGCAAGCCCAGCAAGACCGAAGCTGAACTGGTTGCGATGGCCTGGGCTGAGCTGAAAGCCCATGCCGACTGTCCGGACGGAATCGTGATTACGGTTTTGCGTACCGGCGACAGCTGGGAATTCCGCACCGCGGCCGACGCAGCGACCGTTGCCATGCCGAGCTATCCCGAATGCGTCGCGCTGATCGTCCAGATCGGCGATCACCTCGGCAAGCAGTTCGGCGTGAAGGACTGAGCGGGTTCGGCAACAAGCAAAACCGGCACAGAGTCTACGGCCTCAGTTTGCACGACGCTGTCTGATCTAGCCGCCGGTCGCCGACATATGCCGCGCCAGCGCCGGGCGTCCGCCGGGCCCGATCTGGAAATCGTGGCCGTGCGGCTTGCCGCGGACCGCAAGCTCGATCGCCTGCATCACGGCGGCATCGCCGCCATCGCCGCGCAACACCCGCTTGAGATCGACCGCATTCGCTTGCCCAAGGCAGGGGTGCAGCACGCCAGAGGCCGTCACACGCACGCGGTTGCAGTCCTCGCAGAAATTGTGAGTCATGGGTGTGATGAAACCGACCTTCCCGCCGGTTTCGATCACGCGGACGTAGCGCGCCGGCCCGCCGGTTCGCTCGGCCAGATCGACCAATGTCCAGCGTTGCTCGATCTGGCGACGCAGCGAGGAGAGCGGGAGAAACTGATCGGTGCGGTCGGCGCCGATCTCGCCCAGCGGCATGGTTTCGATCAAGGTGAGCGTCATCCCGCCGGCATGGGCAAAGCCGATCAGATCGTCGATCCCGTCTTCCGTGAAGCCTTTCAGCGCCACCGCGTTGAGCTTGACCGCCAGGCCGGCAGCCTGGGCCGCCGCGATCCCTTCGAGCACGCGGCCCAGCAACCCGCCGCGCGTGATCATCGTGAATTTGTCCGGATCGAGCGTGTCCAGCGACACGTTGACCCGCCGTACGCCGAGCGCGGCGAGTTCCTCCGCATAGCGCGACAGCTGGGTAGCGTTGGTCGTCAGCGTAAGCTCTCGCAGCCTGCCGTCGGCCAGATACCGGGAAAGGCTGCGGAACAGCTGCATAATTTCCTTCCGCACCAGCGGCTCGCCGCCGGTAACCCGGATCTTTTCGACCCCGGAAGCGATGAAGCACCGGGCGACCCGGTCGAGCTCTTCGAACGTGAGCAGTTCCTTGCTTGGCAGAAACGTCATCGCCTCGGACATGCAGTATCGGCACCGCAGATCGCAGCGATCGGTTACCGAGAGCCGGAGGTACTTCACACGCCTGCCAAACCCATCAACAAATGGAACCGCCATCGCTGTCTCCCGATCCCGCCATTATCGCGTTACCAGACACCAGGCCGCGCCGGGCCGATCACGCATCCGCCGCCGCCAGCATATCCGGCACCGACACGAATTTTTCCCGCGGCTTGCCGAGCGGCGCGCCGCGGCGCTTCTCGGCCGCATCGATGGCCGCCCAATCGCCAAAACTCAGGACGCGTGCAACGCGCGTGTTGAGCCGCGCCAGCAGCGCGCCGGGGTCGCCTGTACGCTGCCCCGCCCGCGCCGGCAGATCTGCAAGGATGGCCTCGGCGGTGGCCATGCCGCAGCCGCGGTTGGTGCCGATGGTGCCGCTGGGACCACGCTTGCTCCATCCACAGACATAGAGACCTGCGACGATCGAGGAGCCAACCGCCACGCGCCCGTCGATGTTGGCGTGCACGCCCCGAACGTGGTCATAGGGAACGCCGTCGAGCGGCGCGGTGCGGCGACCGACGCTGCGAAACACCAGGCCACAGTCGATGTTCTCGACCGCACTTGATGGTTGCGCGAAGTCGATCGTCTCCACCCGGCCCTGTCCCCTGATGGCAACGGGTGACAGGCCGAACCGGAAAGTGCACCGCCGCGGCTTGGCCAAAGCCTGCTGTGAAAATGTGCGCAGCAGCGCCAGCTTTTCGGTCAGTTCCGGATCTTGTGGATTGTCCGGCGTAAAGTCATCCGGCACGACGTCCCGGCTGTCGATGGTGGTGTCGCAGGTCTCAAGGTCGAGGAAATCGCGCAACTCCTTGGCGCTGAACTTCGCCTGCGGCGGCCGGCCGCGCCCGACCACGCGAATTTCGCGAATGCGGCTTTCCGCGAGAGCCTCGAGCGCATGCGCGGCGATATCTGTCCGGCGCAGTTCGTCGGTGGTTTTGGCAAGGATGCGCGCCACGTCGAGCGCCACATTGCCATGGCCGATCACGGTTGCGGCTCCGCAGCCGAGATCGAAATGGCAGTCACGGTAGTCAGGATGGCCGTTGTACCAGGCGACAAAATCGCCGGCGTGATGGCTGCCGGGGAGGCCTTCGCCGGGGATACCCAGCGATCGGCTGATATCGGCGCCGGTGGCGAGAACTACCGCGTCATAGCTGTCGCGCAGTTCGTCGATCGACACATCGCGTCCGACCGCGACCCCGCCGATGAAACGAAACCCCGGCGCCTTCGCGATTCTGTCGAAGGCTGTTGTAACCAGCTTGAGCTTTGGGTGATCGGGAGCCACTCCAAATCGAACGAGTCCGTAAGGCACCGGAAGCTGCTCGAACATGTCGACGGCGACTGGCGTGCCAGAGCGAAGCAACGCTTCCGTCGCGTAGAAGCCGCTCGGGCCGCTGCCGATCACCGCGACGCGAAAGCCGTCGGCATAGGCCCGGTCAAGATCGGATTTGGTCATCTTCCGAGTTCTTGCCGGCGCGCATCGGCGCCGGGCAGTGGCGGCAGGCGCGCGGTGAGGACAGGCGTTTCGGCCGCGCGCTTGCGATTGACGTCGATCCAGAACTTCTTGTCGGCGGCCAGGCGGTAGTCAGGTTCGATGGCGCCGACCGGGCAGACCGGGACACAGCCGCCGCAGTCGATGCAGTTCTCTGGATCGATATACGTCATCTTCTCGTCGACATGAAAGCACTCGACCGGACACACGGTGACGCATTCCGTGTATCGGCAGCCTCGGCAATTGTCGGTGACCACATATGCCATAGCGATGTCCCGGGTCAGCCGTTCAGAGCTTACCGACCTGGACAAGCACGTCCGAGAAGGTCGGCGCCCGGCCAAGATCGGCGTAGGCGGGTGGCGTGAGCGCGTGAACGGTCGCTCCCTTGCGGTTGGACCGGTGCCAGTATCCCGACGGCGCCATGACCACGCCCGGCATGACGTCCGGCGAAATGCTGGCGAAGGCCTCGAACGCACCGCGGTCGTTGAATACCCGAATCGGCGCTCCGGCCACGATGCCGCGCTGCTCGGCGTCTTCGGGGTGGAGGAACACCGACTGCTCCTCGCCCGCCTGGGCGGTTTGCGCGGGCAGATTGCCGTAGTTCGAGTTCAGGAACGCGTGACTCTTGGGCGTAATCAGGCTGAGCGGATAGCGCTTGGCCAGCGCAGGCGTCGTCTGCGGGTTCTCGTTTGGCGGGATGTAGTGTGGCAAAGCATCTACCGGCGTGCCGTCCTGGTCGCCGTTGTAGCCCTGCCGGAACAGCGGCACGACGAAGTTGCCGCCGCCGGTGATGCTCGACTTGAATTCGCACTTGCCCGTGGGCGTCGGAAAATTACCCTCGCGGTGCGGCGCCCAGTCGTCGGCCGATGGCATGGTGAGCCGCGCATAGCCCTTGGCCTTGACGTCCTCAAGGGTGATCCCCTGAAGCACAGGATTGGTCCAATCGAGCGACGCCTCGATGATCTCGTCATCGGTCCGGTAGAAGGACGGGTCGTCGATGCCCATGGCTTTCGCCAGGCGACGGAACAGCTCGGTGTTTGACACCGCTTCGCCGAGCGGCTCGATCGCCGGGTTGTTGTAGGACAGATAGAGATGCCCCCACGAGAACATGATGTCTTTCTGTTCCAGCTGGGTGGTCGCCGGCAAAACGATGTCGGCGTATCTGGCCGTGTCGGTCAGGAAGTGTTCGCTGACCACCGTAAACAGGTCCTCGCGTTCGAGACCCTGTTCGAGTTTGGCCTGCTCGGTCACCATGGCCATGGGGTTGGCGTTGTAGACGAACAGGGCCTTGATCGGCGGATCGAAGCCGAGTTCGCCGGTCAGCGCCTGCCCAAGCCGCCATGAATTCAGTACCCGCATTTTTTCCGGCTGCAGGTCGGGCCGCATCAGCACCTCCCATTTCACCGGAAAGGCCCAGATCGGCAGTTGCAGCAGGCCACCGCCCACATGCTTCCAGGCGCCGATCAGTCCCGGTAGACAGGCGATCGCGCGCACGGTCTGACCGCCACCGGCGTGGCGCTCCACGGCGACGCCGATGCGCACCACCGCCGGCGGCGTGGTGGCGTATTCCCGCGCCAGCTTGACGATGTCCTCGACCGGAATGCCGGTCTCCCGGGCGGCGAATTCGGGGGTGTAGGTCGACGCCCGCTCCGCCAGCTCGTCGTAGCCGACGGTGTGCTTGTCGATGTAGTCGCGGTCGACCAGGTTCTCCTTGATGATGACGTGAATCATCGCCAGCGCCAGCGCCGCATCGGTGCCCGGGCGGATCGGAATATGCCAGTCGGCCAGCCTTGCGGTGCGCGTCCGCACCGGATCGATTACCACCAGCTTGGCGCCGGCCTTCTTGGCCTGCTCGATGAACGGCCAGTGGTGCGAGTTGGTGCCGAGCG
>NZ_JBEKCZ010000126.1:0-26327 GCF_050014615.1 Bradyrhizobium sp.
GGCATAGGTGGCCTCGAGATCGATGATGTCGCGAAGGAAGATCTTTCCTTCGTTGAGTTCGTCGCGCCAGATAATGATGGCTTGGAAGGTGAGCGGGCTTTCGCAGAGCCCCGCGATCATCGCCTCGCGGCCGGCCTCGATGCGCTTGGCAATCGCGATTTCGCCCTCGCGCGACAGCAATTCCACCGTGCCCATCTCGCGCAGATACATGCGCACGGGATCGTCGGTGCGTTCGCCCGGCTCGGACTTCTTGACTTCGGTGACGGCCTTCTGCGTGACCTCGACAAGCTCGTTGTCGGTATCGTCCTCGGCTTCTTCCTGCTTGTCTTCCTCGGCGTCGTCCTCGGCCTCGGTGACATTGATGCCCATGTCGGAGAGCATCGACATGATGTCTTCAATCTGCTCGGGCGAGGTGGTGTCGGAGGGCAGCACTTCATTGAGCTGATCGAAGGTCACGAAGCCGCGCTTCTTGGCCTGCTTGATCATCTTCTTGACGGCGGCATCGGACAGATCGAGCAACGGCGACGGCGCTTCGGCGGAATCCTTCTCCGGGGCGTCTGCTGCCTTGTCGTCTTTTTCCTTGTCTTTAACCTGCAGCGTCTTTGCCTTGGTGGCCATTCATTGCTCCTGAAACGCGCTCATGCAGGGTACGTCGCCGCGCCCGCCTTGAATTACTGAATCACTTACGACGCGGAAAGGGCGGCGCAGACCATCGCCACCCCCGAATCTATTTTGTCGGTTTGCGCTTATGACCCGCAGGCCCTTAAGCTTCGCTTAACCCTGTTTTTGCCGCCAAACCATGGATTTGGCGAGTCTTTTCGCGGTTCCGAGGGCCGTCGTCCGCATCATTTTTTAATCAAACGCTCCGTTGGAACCGGCCCGATGACTCTCCAAAACCCTCAATCAGGGCTTCGGTTCCGTCCACTTCCGCCAGCCGCGCCTTGACGTCGCGCAGCCATCCCAGATTGGCCTCGCTGGCCTCGTCACCCAGTGCCAGCTCGGCATCCTTCAATTCCCTAAGTAAGGAGTGCCATTGGCGATGCAAGGATACCAGCTGGTGCCAGGTGGAAAGAACGTCCTCCCGCGCCGCGCCGGCTTGCGTGCCCCACACCGCCGAGGTCGTGATCGCGCCCTCAACCCTTTGAAGTGTCTGCGAAAATCCGCCCGCGGCCAAATCAGCCCGCATCTTCGCGCTGGCCTCGATGGGCTCGGGGCTCTGGTGATGGTCGTGGGCGAAGGCCGCGATGATCCCGGCGCGCAGTCTGTGCGCCTCGGGGTGGGCCAATTCCAGCGCCGCGACTTCTTCCAGATGCTCGTGCAGCAGCCAGGGGTGGTTGATCAGCGATTGCAGAATCAGCGCCTCCCGACGCGACATCGCGCTGCGCTGGCCGCGCATGATGGGGCTGGTCGCGAGCTGGGAACTCGCGGCCTGATAGGGGCCGCGGTTGATGGTCTGGCTGCCGGCCGAGCCCTGGGAGCGGCCGGATCTGGGCTCGAATCGGCCCGCCGCCCCCGGGGTGAACGAGCCACGGGGGGCAAAACGCCGGCCTGATTCGCCACTGAGGCTGCCTGCGGGTCCGCGATAGGGGTAGCCGCCCCGCGCGGTTTCGGGCGCGAAGGTCTGCTGCAGCCGCTTGGCCAGATCCTGGCGATAATAACGCCGCACCACCTCGTCGCGGATGCCGTTGGAAAGTTCGCCGATGCGTTTTTCCAGCGCCGCGCGCCGCTCCGGCGTCGCATAGGTGCCGCCTTCGATCTCGCGCGACCAGATCACGTCGGCAAGGCCGCGCGCCGCCCCGATCACTTCCTCGATCGCCGCCCGCCCGCCCGAGCGCGCGAGATCGTCGGGGTCCTGCCCTTCGGGCAGCAGCGCAAAGCGAAGACTTTTTCCCGGCAGCAGATGCGGCAGCGCGAGGTCAGCGGCGCGCCAGGCCGCCTTCTGCCCGGCCTTGTCGCCGTCGAAACACAGTATCGGCTCGTCGGCCATCTTCCACAGCAGCGCGAGCTGGTTTTCGGTCAAGGCCGTTCCGAGCGGCGCCACGGTGGCGGCGAACCCCACTCCGACCATCGCGATGACGTCGACATAGCCTTCGACCACCACCAGCGGCGCGCCGTTGTGGGTGGCGAGGCGCGCGGGCGCGAGGTTGTAGAGATTGTCGCCCTTGTGAAACAACGGCGTTTCCGGCGAGTTGAGATATTTCGCCGGCTGGTCCTTCTCCAGCGCGCGGCCGCCGAACGCGATCACGCGCCCGCGCAGGTCACTGATCGGAAACATCACGCGGTCGCGGAAACGGTCATAGGGCACCGGGATGTCGTCGCCCGCGATCAGCAATCCCGCTTCGACCATGTCCTCGACCGGAATGCCCTGCGCGCCCAGATGCTCCTTGAGCGCAAAGCGTTCGCCGGGCGCATAGCCGATGCGGAACTGCACTTGCGTGGCGGGCGAAATCGCGCGATCGGCGAGATAGCCGCGCGCCTTGGCGCCGCCCCGCGAGGCCAGCGTGTCGGCGAAGAATTTCGCGGCGAGGTCCATCACGTCATGCAGCGTCTTGCGGCGCTGCTCATGGCGCGCGGCATCGGGTGTCACCGCCGGGAGAGGCACCCCGGCCATCGAGGCCAGACGTTCCACGGCTTCGGTGAAGCCGACGCCCTCGGTCTCCATCAGGAACGAGATGATGTCGCCGTGCTTGCCGGAGGAGAAATCGTGGTAAAAACCCTTCTGGTCGTTGACCGTGAACGACGGCGATTTCTCCTGCTGGAACGGCGACAGCCCCTTCCACTCCCGCCCCGCCCGCTTCAACTTGACGCGCCGGCCCACGACTTCCGAAACCGGAAGCCGGGCGCGCAGTTCATCGAGAAATTGGGGCGTAAAGCGCATGGGTCATTGTGCGGTTGAGTCGGGGGAAGAGTCTTTAACAAGTGTTGGCCAACCGACTAGGGATATAGGGCTGGCCGGCTAAAATACGAGGATTGTTGGGCTTCTCCCGGCTATTCACAGGGGGCGGTGACTGCCCCCTCTCCCGCGCTTGCGGGGGAGGGTCGGGGTGGGGGCTCTCTCGCTACGGGGACCTTCGAGAAACGCGATCGACTGTCACCAAGCTGGCTTTACCGCTGTCGTCGAAAATCCGCTCTTGCGGTGCCGGTTCGCAGCCCTCGATGCCGTCCTCGTCAAATACGTGTTCCACGACGGCATACGGCGGCCCGCTATACCAGAAGGGATCATGGTCGAGATCAAGCCTGATCGCCGCGATCGTGCGCGCGCCAACATCCGTGCATCGCCAACGGCCGGTCGCCGTAAGGAACTCAATTCCGATTTTGAAATCCGAGTGTTTCATCGGAGCATTCTAGCACGTAAGCGGACGACCTCGTTGCGTCGATTTAAGGGACCGAGTCAAACCGTCAGCGCTCGCTGGTCGAGGAGCCCCACCACAACCCTCCCCCGCAAGCGGGAGAGGGAGCAGACCGTATCGCGCATTGAGCCGTACCCTACCCCTCCAGAAACCGCCCCGAGGCGATCCATGGCAGGTGGGCGACCGGCCAGTTGTAGACATAGGTCCAGGCCTCGCGCACGGCGCCGTCGCGCAGCGTCACCGGCAGCATCCGCCTGACATATTCGGTCGGCTCGGCAAATCCCTCGCCGCAGGCCTCGTACATGTCGAATTCGCGCAGCAATTCATTTGGCTGGCGCAGCCGGTAGAGTTCGCCGAACACGACGTCGTTGGCGTCGTCCGACAGCACCAGTCCGGGATAATGCTTCACCCGATAAAGCCGGCCGCGGCAGCGCGCCTCGCCGATGAAATCGGCGCTGCGCGACAACAGCTGCGCCATCGGATGATCGAAGCCGCGCATCAGCGTGCCGTAGACGAAGAGGCGATCGGAGGTCATGGGATTGTCTATAACCGTCATTGCGAGCGAAGCGAAGCAATCCATAGAGCGGCACAAGGAAAGAATGGATTGCTTCGTCGCTTTCGCTCCTCGCAATGACGAAAGAGTCGAGTTTTACGCCGCCACGACTTCATCGCTGACGACGACGAACTTCACCAGATCCATCCGTCCAAAGCTCGTGGTCAGCGCGACGTCGGCGGCGTCGCGGCCGGTGCCCATCAGGATGCGGCCGATGCGCGGATGAACGTGGCGGGCGTCGAAAGTGTACCACTGGCCGGACAGATAGGCCTGAAACCAGCCGGAGAAATCCATCGGCGCTGGATCGGGCGGAATGCCGATATCGCCCATATAGCCGGTGCAGTAGCGCGCCGGGATGTTCATGCAGCGGCAGAAGGTCAGCGCCAGATGCGCGAAATCACGGCACACACCGGTGCCTTGCTCGTAGACGTCCTGGGCGGATTTCATATGATGGGCGTGTTCGTAGCCGAAGGTGACATGGTTGTGCACGAAGTTGCAGATCGCCAGCACCCGGTCCCAGCCGGGTCTGGTGGTGCCGAACAGCGACCAGGCGATATCGGTGAGCTTGTCGGTTTCGCAGTAGCGGCTCGCCATCAGGTACATCAGCACTTCGTCCGGCAGTTGATCGATCGGCACCTGCTGCGCCGAGGGCATCACCACATCGGGCAGACCGGAATCGCGCACCAGCGCGCGGCCGCGCAAGGTCACGCCACCGGCCGGCGCCACCAGCCGGCCGCAGACATTGCCGAAACTGTCGCGGTAGAATCCGATCGGCACATTGGGCTCGGCGACGATGCTTTCGGTGCCGACGATGTCGGAAAAACGCGACGGGTGAATGCTGAGCATGATCACCATCGGGGTCGGCTGCACCGCCGCGTAGGTGATCTCGAAGCCGACCTTGATTTCCATGACTACGCCCTCGCTGCTTCACTGGTCGCAACAACGTCGATGCTGACATCCATGCCGACGAACGCATCGGCGGAACCGAGATAGGTGCCGTGCAGCGGGATCGCCTGGCGCGGATCGCGCGCCACCGCGACCCGCACCAGGTCGCGGGTGCCGACAATGCCGTTGGTGGGATCGAATTCGATCCAGCCGGCGCTCGGCAGATAGACCTGCACCCAGGCATGGGTCGAGCCGCCGCCGGCATAATTGTGGGCACGGTCGCCGGGGATGAAGATATATCCCGACACGAAGCGCGCCGCGATGCCGAGCCGCCGCAGCGCCTCGATCATGAACAGCGCATAGTCGCGGCAGGTGCCGGACCTGGTCTGCAGCGTATCGAGCGGATGCTGGGTGCCGTGCTCATGCCGCTTGCGATAGCTGAATTGCTTTGGGATGCCGTGGGTCATGCCGGAGAGAATATGGAAGGTCGGGGTCGGCCCTTCCGGATCGAGAAAATCCAGCGCCCACGCCGACAGCGCGCCGGCGGGATCGCCATATTGCGGCGTGATGAACTGGACGAGGTCGGGAAACTCGTCCTTGTTGTAGACGAACGGATAGAAATAGGCGGGATCGTCGGCGGCCGGCTGGAACTCCTCGGCCGGATGGTGCTCGACCACCGCGGTCGACAGGAACGACAGGGTCTGCGCGCGCTCGTCGAAGGTCGCGATCGCGACGCTGTTGCCGAACACGTCGTGAATCCAGCGCAGCGACATCGGCTCCGGCACGATCGTGAGGCTGCCCGACAGCACGCGCAGATCGTGGCCGTCACGCGGGCGCAGCATGATGCGATGTTCGCCGAACGCCACCGGGTGCGCATAGCGATATTCGGTCTTGTGGTGAATCGTCAGCACGGGCATCGTCGAGGCAATCATCGTGATTTCTGGCAATCTAATCTATACCGATAACTGCTTATTTCTAAATCGGCATGCTGCTTCGATAGGCAGCAGTTAGGGAAATGGCCTTGGACAACGCCGGCGGCACAGCATTACTCCTGGACACGGAAGATGTTCCGCCGGTCCACGAAGATAATGCGTCGGCCGGTTCGCCGTTCCTGCTGACCTCGGATCATTACGGCCGCGCGATCCCGCGCCGTCTCGGCGATCTCGGGCTGCCGGCCGACGAGCTGACGCGGCATATCGCCTGGGATATCGGCATTGCCGGCGTCGCCGACGCGCTGTCGCGACAGCTCGGCGCGCATCTGATCGCGCAGCGCTACTCGCGGCTGGTGATCGACTGCAACCGCCCGCCGGGCGTGCCGAGCTCGATCCCGCGCATCAGCGAAGCGACCATCATTCCCGGCAACGAGGCGCTGACGCGCGAGGTAGCCGAGACGCGGCGCGCGGCGGTGTTCGATCCCTATCATCGCCGCATCGCCGAGGTGATCGAGGCGCGCCGGCGCGATTCGATTCCAACCGTGCTGGTGTCGCTGCACAGCTTCACGCCGGTGTATGCCGGAATCGCGCGGCCCTGGCATATCGGCACGCTCTATCATCGCGACACCAGGCTGCCGCCGCTGCTGCTGCAACAGTTGCGCGCCGAGGCCGAGCTCGTGGTCGGTGACAACGAACCCTATGCGGTGAGCGACGAGACCGACTACACCATCCCCGTGCATGGCGAGGCGCGCGGGCTGATGAACACCGGCATCGAAATCCGCCAGGACCTGATCGCCGAGCCCGCCGGCCAGATCGAATGGGCGGATCGATTGGCGCGCATCTTCGGCGAGATCGAGATCACGCTGCGCGCGCAGGGGCTGGTTTAACTCACCGCGCCCGCGTCAGCGCCAGCCAGAGGCCGCCGCCGATCATGAAGCCGCCGGAGACGCGCGACAACAGCCGCGTGCGCCGCGCCGAGAAGAACCGCCGCGCGCGGCCGGCCAGCACCGCATAGATTGTATCAGTGATCGCGCCCGTCATCATGAAGGTGACGCCGAGCAGCGCCACCTGCGAGACATGATCCTGGCTCATGTCCATGAATTGGGGAATGAACGCGCCGAAGAACACCAGCACCTTGGGATTGGACAGTGTCACCAGAAGACCCTGCAGGAAAAAACCACCGCGCGGGTGCGGCGATGGCGCCTCGGCACTGACGCCCGCAACCGGCGCGCGGATCAGCCTGATGCCGAGCCAGACCAGATAGGCCGCACCGGCGAACCGCACCCAATCGAACCAGTAGCCCATGGTGGCCATCAGCGTGGTCAGCCCGATCGCGACGATGCCGATCACGATCGCGAGGCCGAGTTGCGCGCCGGCGATATTGATCAGCGCCGCGCGGGTGCCGTGGCGCAGGCCATTGGCGATCACCAGCGTGACGAACGGCCCCGGCAGGAGCGCGAGCGCGACGCAGGCGGCGACGAAAGCGAGATAGAGCTGAAGGGACATGATCAACCTCCGTCCACCGCCAGCGTCATCCAGCGTGACATCTCGCGCGACTTCAGAAACTCCAGCGCCGCGCGCTGGACGCCTGACGCGGCACCACGGCCGTGCGCGACCGCGACCAGGAGATCGCAGTGCCGCGACACCGCGATGCCGACCGCGGTGTGCCTGGAGCCGTCCTGCATCCGCAAATCATAGCTGCGCAGGCGTCCGTGCATGTCGGCCACCTCGATCAGTTGGCCCGGCGCCAGCGGCGCGAAACGTTCGCTCATCAGATCGAGATCGGCCACGCGGTCGACCTCGTCATCATCGGCGACGCCGGTGTCGCAATTGCTGCAGAAACCGATTTTGGGCCGCACATAGACCTCGACGCCGTCGCCACACGCGGCCGTGTCGCAATGGAAGGCACGCCCGGCCGGCCATCCATCGCGCGGAAACGGCCAGGCGATTTCGTGCCAGCCGCCCTCACCGGATCGGACATGCTGATAGCCGGCGACACCCGACGCCGTGCAAATCGCGACGGCCAATGCGGTCAACAGCGATCGGCGCATCTAATAGTTCACCCCGTCATGGCAGGCCGGCCACGGCGCGCGCCGGCCCGGTCAGTTCCAGAATATGCAGGCCGGTATTGGCGCGATCGACGATATAGATATAGCCGCGCTCATCGGTCTCGACATTGTTGGTCTGGATCGCGACCTTGCAGCGATCCTTGCCGTCGATCTTGACGCAGCGCTTGTCGGTCGCCGCCGTGATCGCGGGGATGAAATAGCCGACTTCGGTCGGGTGATAGGGATCGCGAATGTCGAGCGCGCGCACGCCGGCATTGAAGAAGGAGATGAACGCCATCTTCTTGTAGTAGACCGGCGCCATGCTCTCGTTGGAGGAATGCGAGCCGAACCGCCCGCCCCGTTCGCAGAACGCGCCCGAGGCTTCCGGCACCGTGAAGCTCGAGATCATCATCGGACGGGTCTCGGTGGTGACGTCGGCGAACCAGACCATCTGCCGCGGCTCGGCGCATTCGTTGACGATCTCCTCGTCGACGATCATGACGATGTCGCGGCTCTTGCCGTCCTTGTCCTTGGCGAATTCCGCGATCGGCATTTTCAACATTGGAAAAGTGGTGTGGGCGCCGTTGAAGGCGGACATCGGCATCCGGGAGATTTCCGGCAGCCGAAGATTCTCCGCCGTCGGCTCCTTCGGGCCGTTGAGCAGCTTGTCGCGATCGACGATCTGCAGGAAGCCGCCCTTGTCGGTGCCGTAGCCGAAATAGACGCGGTTGCCCTGCGGGCCGGCCGAGATCGGCCCGTGCACCTCGGTCGGCACCGCGCCGGTCGCGCCCGGCTCCTGGCCGGGCAGCCCGAAATCCCTGATCTTCTGGGGATGCGCGGGATCGCTGAGGTCGTAGATCATGGTCATGCGGCGCGTGCGCCAGTCGGGCGCGCCCGATACCAGAAAGGCAATGCCAGTCTCGCATTCCCACCAGTTCTTGTGCGTGTCCTTGAGGCCACCGATCCGGGTGATCAGAACCGGATTGGCGGGATCGGCGGTATTCCAGATTTCATGCGCCTCGCTGCCGAAGGTGCGCAGCATGTAAACCGCGTTGGGATCACCCTTGGGCAATTGCTTGCCGTCGCAGACGCGGACCATCTGCGCGCCGCCGCCCTCGTATTTTCCCTCCTGACCGGGAATGTGGTGCAGGTATTTCGGATGCGCGGGATCGGTGACGTCGACGATCGAGGTGCCGTTCGGTTCGGCCTTGCCGGTCAGCGGATTGACCGGATCGGGAATCTCGTCGGTGCCGCCGTGATGGCCGACATAGGCGATCCAGCGATCGCCCTGATGATGGATGGTGGGCTGATAGGCGCTGCGCGCCTGCAGGTCGTTGGCTCCGACCAGTTTCATGTTGGAGGCTTCGGGCGGAGCCCCGATCACCTGGCTCGTTATCACCTGGCTCTGCGCATAGGCAGTAGAGCCGCACGTGATCCAAACTACCGGGAGAGAGCAAATTGCCGAGAAAAAGAATGAGAGCTTTACCGAGAGAGAGTTTGCCAGTTTGAGACGACCGGTCATGTTTTTTCCACCCAGGTTTTCAAAACCAATCTTCGTTGGTCGGAGGCGACGCTAGCACAGCAAAACGACGCGCCAAAACACCATCTTGACATGCAACCATTAGGTTGCCTATTATGCCTGCCATGGATCCTGCGATGGATGAAGTCTTCAAAGCGCTGGCCGATGCATCGCGACGGTCACTGCTCGACCGGCTTCACATCAAGAACGGACAGACCCTGAACGATCTCTGCGACGGCCTCGCCATGACCCGGCAGGCCGTGACCAAGCACCTTGCGATTCTCGAGGCCGCCAACCTCGTCACCACGTTCAGGCATGGCCGCGAGAAGCTGCACTATCTCAACCCGGTGCCGATCCACCAGATCGGCGAGCGGTGGATCAAGAAATTCGAGCGCGGCAAGCTCGCCGCGCTCGGTGAATTGAAACGGCAACTGGAGAAACGCGATGAGTAAACCGGAATTCGTCTATGTCATCTACATTCAGTCTCCGGTGCAGAACGTCTGGGACGCCTTGAAAGACCCGGAGATGACCAAGGAATTCTGGGGCCGCCGCCGCAACCAGTCGGACTGGAAGACCGGATCGGAATGGCGTCATGAGAACTATGATGATGCGACCGATGTCGCTGTCGCCGGCACCGTGGTGGAAAGCGATCCGCCGCGCAGGCTGGTGCTGACATGGAAGCATCCGAATGACACTTCCCCTGACGCCGTCTCCCGCGTCAGCTTCGATATCGAGGAGTTCAAGGGCTCAGCGCGCCTGACGGTGACCCACACGGATCTCGGCCCGGAGATGCTGCGCAGGATCAGCTCCGGTTGGCCGGCTATCCTGTCCAGCCTGAAAACGCTGCTCGAAACCGGCGCCTCGCTGCCGATGACGCGGCAGCACTGGAGCAAGGCAAGCTAGATCGATCGGGTATTCCGGCGCGGCAGCGCTGAAGCAACCGGGCATCGCGACGCCGTGAGTTAGGCGACGTCGTCAATCACAATCGATGTCGTCCCGGCAAACGCCGGGACGACGATGGAGGGAAGTCGCCGTCACCCGCTGACTGTCATCACCCGCGAAAGCGGGTGATCCAGTATTCCAGAGCAGTCGTGATAAATCGAGAAGCCGCAGCGTACTGGATACCCCGCTTTCGCGGGGTATGACGACCGAGCTGATGCATCGACCGAGCTTATGCATCGACCATCGTCATTTACTACCCCAACTGCCGCAACTCCCGCCGCAGCACTTTTCCCGTCGCCGTCATCGGCAGCGTCTCGGTGAACTGCACAAAGCGCGGATATTCATGGGCGGCGAGTTGCACCTTGACGAAATCCTGGATCTCGCGCGCCAGTGCGTCACCGGGCGCAAAACCCGGCCGCAGCACGATCCAGGCCTTGATCGATTCGGTGCGGATTGGATCGGGAATCCCGACCACCGCCGACATCGCCACCGCGGGGTGCTTCATCAGCGTGTGCTCGATTTCCGAAGGCCCGACGCGGTAGCCGGCGGTGGTGATCACGTCGTCCTCGCGGCTGACATACCAGAAATAGCCGTCCTCATCCTGGACCCCGAGATCGCCGGTCAGCAGGAATCCCCCGGCGTATTTTTTCGCGGTCGCCTCCGGATTGCGCCAGTATTCGAGCATGGCGCACGGGTTGGGCTGGCGCACGCCGATGATGCCGCGCTGGCCGCGCGGCAATTCGCGGCCCTGCTCGTCGACAATACGCACATCGAATCCGGGCGTCGCCTTGCCCATCGAGCCCGGCCGGATCGGAAACAATTTTTCGTTGCTGCCGATCACCAGATTGCATTCGGTCTGGCCATAGACTTCGTGGGCATCGATGCCGAAGGTCGCGCGCACCCAGTCGAGCAGTTCACCGCCCAGCGATTCGCCGCCGGTGAAGATGCTGCGCAATTTGACGCCGGGATGGCTGACGTCAGCCTGCCGCATCAGCTTCAGCGCCGTCGGCGGCAGGAACACGTTGCGCACGGCATGGTCGGCCATCATCTGCATCGCGGCCTGCGGCTCGAATTTGCGCGCCCGATGGCCGACGATCGGCACGCCGTGATACCAGCTCGCGAACAGCGCGTTGATGAGCCCGCCGATCCAGGCCCAGTCGGCCGGCGTCCACATCAGGTCGCCGGGCTTGGGCAGGAAATCGTGACACATCTCGACGTTCGGCAGATGGCCGAGCACGACGCGATGGGCGTGCAGCGCGCCCTTGGGATTTCCCGTGGTACCGGAGGTGTAGATGATCATCGTGGGGTCGTCGGCCGCGGTGTCGATCGTCGTGAACTCCGCCGACGCCGCCTTCAGCGACGACCAGAACGGCCTGGTGCCATCAGGCGCGCGCTCGCCGATGACGTAGATGCTGGCAAGATCCGGCAGCCGGTCACGGATTTTCGCGAGCTTCTCCCATCCGGTCGCGTCGGTGACGATGGCCCGGGCGCCGGAATTCGACAGTCGAAACTCCAGCGCGTCCTCCCCGAACAGCGCAAACAGCGGGATCGATATCATGCCGGCGCGCAACGCCGCCAGATGCGCGACCGGCAATTCCAGCGACTGCGACAGGAACACCGCGACGCGGTCGCCGGGCACAAGACCATCGGCCGTGAGCACATTGGCGAAGCGGCGCGACATCTCGCTGATGGCGTCGAACGACGTGCGCTGCGCGCCGCCATCCTCATCGAGATAGATCAGTGCCAGACGGCCGGTGCCATCGGCATGGCGATCGCAGCACGCGGTCGCGATGTTGAAGCGCGCCGGAATGTCCCAGCGGAAGTCGCGGTAGAGCGCGTTGTAGTCGGTGGTTTCGGTGAGCATGACGACGGCTTTCGAATTTCGCACACCTCAGAAGCGTCGTCCCTGCGAACGCAGGGACCCATAACCACCGGATTTAGTTATGGGCCTAACGCCTCAACATCTGATCCAAATCGCGCCTTCACGGCGTATGGGTCCCCGCGTTCGCGGGGACGACGACCAACGTTTACGCTTCACCCCGCCAGCGCCGCCTTCACCATGCCACTGGCCTTGCCGAAATCCATCTGCCCGGCATATTTCGCTTTCAAGGCCCCGATCACCTTGCCCATGTCCTTGATCCCGGCGGCGCCGGTCTCGGCGATCACGGCCGAGATCGCGGTCTTGACGTCGGCTTCCGACATCTGTTTGGGCAGATAGGCCGAGATGATCGCGATCTCCTCGCGCTCCTGGGCGGCCAGTTCGGCGCGGCCGCCCTTGTCGTAGAGCTCGACCGATTCCTGGCGCTGTTTGATCATCTTCTGGAACACGCCGAGCAGGTCGCCATCGCTAAGCGGCGGCTTGCCCTGCCCGCGCGCGTCGATGTCGGCATTCTTGATGGTCGAGTTGACCATCCGCAAGGTGGAGAGCTTGCGCTCGTCCTTGGCCCGCATCGCGTCCTTGACCGCGTTATTGATGTCGTCGCGCAGCATCGTGTTGTCCTCACAAAATCCAACTCCTGATCTAGGCCGTTCGCGGCCATGAAACAACTAGCTCCGCAGCCATTCCACCAAGGCGTCCGCGGTCGCCCGCGGTTGTTCGACCTGCGGCAGGTGACCGCACGAGGTCAGGATCGTGAGTCTGGCGCCGGGAATACCCTGCGCCATCTCGACCGACAGTCTATTGGGGATGGTGTTGTCCTCGTCGCCGGTCAAGACCAGCGTCGGGCACTTGATCCACGCCATAATGGGGCGCGAATCCGCCCGGCCCATGATGGCGGTCTGCTGGCGCACAAAGGCCGCGACGCCGATGTCGTCGCCCATGTCGTGCACCAGTTGGCGCAAGCCGGCTTCACCCTGCCGCGACGGATGCACGAAACCCGGGAATAGTTCATCGAGGATGGCGTGGTACTCGCCTCCTTGCGCGCGGGCGATCTGGCCACGGCGGCGCGCGGTCGCCTCGGGCGTATCCGGCCGCGCCTGGGTGTTGATCAGCGCCAGTTTTGCCACACGCTCCGGCGCCTGCCGGATGATCTCGAACGCGATGTAGCCGCCCATCGAATGCCCGGCCAGCGCGAAACGCGGTGGCGCCTCGGCCAGGATCCGCCGCGCGATCGCGCCCATATTGTCGTCGCGGATATGGTTGGCCACCGTCACCGGGCCGAACCGCCACAGCGCCGGGATCACCGGCGCGTAGATTCTGGGCGAGGACACCAGCCCCGGAACCAGCAGAATCGGCATCGTATTGTCCATGCTCGGCCGGCCCCCGGACCCTGCGAATTTGACGAAAATCACCGCTTCGCGACGGCCCCCAGATTAAAAGCCCGCCGTTCCCTGTCAAATCGGCGCAAACCGCATGTGAATCCGCCACTTCCGGCTTTGACGCGTGACGGTGCGACGACTATGTAATGCGTTCATGACAACCCCGGAAAACGCCTCAGCCTGGCCGGATCACACACCGACCGCGCTCCTCGTGCTTGCCGACGGCACCGTGCTGGAGGGCTTCGGCCTCGGCGCGGAAGGCCACGCGGTCGGCGAAGTCTGCTTCAACACCGCGATGACCGGCTATGAGGAGATTCTCACCGATCCCTCCTATGCCGGACAGCTCATCACCTTCACCTTTCCGCATATCGGCAATGTCGGCACCAACGACGAGGATATCGAGACGGTGAACATGGCGGCGACGCCGGGCGCGCGCGGCGTGATCCTGCGCGCCGGCATTACCGACCCCTCGAACTACCGCGCCTCGCGGCATCTCGATTCCTGGCTGAAGGCACGCGGCATCATCGGACTTTCCGGGATCGACACCCGCGCGCTCACCGCGCTGATCCGCAGCAAGGGCATGCCCAACGCCGTGATCGCGCATGCGCAAGACGGCGAGTTCGATCTGCACGGGCTGAAGGAAGAAGCCCGCGAATGGCCCGGCCTCGAAGGCATGGACCTGGTCCCGATGGTGACGTCAGGCCAGCGCTTCACCTGGGACGAGACGCCATGGGCGTGGGAAAAAGGTTTCGGCCGCCAGACCGCGCCCGAATTCAACGTCGTCGCCATCGACTACGGCATCAAGCGCAACATCCTGCGCCTGCTCGCCGGTGAAGGCTGCAAAATCACGGTGGTGCCGGCGACCACCTCGGCTGAGGAGATCCTGGCGCTGAAGCCCGACGGCGTATTCCTGTCGAACGGCCCCGGCGATCCCGCCGAGACCGGCAAATATGCCGTGCCGGTGATCCAGAAGGTGATCAGTTCGGGCACGCCAACCTTCGGCATTTGTCTCGGCCATCAGATGCTGGGCCTCGCGGTCGGCGCCAAGACCAGGAAGATGCATCAGGGCCATCACGGCGCCAATCATCCGGTCCGGGACGAGACCACTGGCAAGGTTGAAATCACCTCGATGAACCACGGTTTCGCGGTGGATCAGACGACCCTGCCCAAAGGCGCGACCCAGACCCATGTCTCGCTGTTCGACGGCTCCAATTGCGGCATCCAGCTCGAGGGCAAGCCGGTATTCTCGGTGCAGTATCACCCGGAAGCCTCGCCCGGCCCGCGCGACTCGCATTATCTGTTCAAGCGGTTTGCCGATCTGATGCGGGCGAACAAGAGCGCGTAAGGTCTCCGGCGTTGCCCGGATGTTGCGCAGCCCGCCGCCCCTCGTCATTGCCGGGCTTGACCCGGCAATCCATCTTTCTGAAGGGTGATGGATGCCCGGATCAAGTCCGGGCATGACGATGTGTTATGTGTCGAAAGCATCGGTATAACCATGCTATGACGACCATCATCGAAACCTAGCTTCGGATCCGCTTATGCACGACACCTCCGCCCCCAAGGTCGAATACGGCGTGACGCCCACGCACATCATGGCTGCAATGCCGGGCATCGATTTCGTCCGCGCCATCTTCGCGGGCAAATTGCCGACGCCGCCGATCATGCAGACCATCGAACCCTTTGACTCCACGGCCGAACCGGGCGTCATCACGTTCCACAGCATTCCCGGCTTCCGGCATTACAATCCGATCGGCTCGGTGCACGGCAGCTATGCCGCGGCATTGCTGGATTCCGCGATGGGGCTCGCGGTGCATTCGATGCTGCCGGCCGGCACCGGCTACACCACACTCGAATTCAAGATCAGCTTTATCCGCGGCATGACCGAGGATACTGGCCCGGTGCGCTCCGAAGGCCGCACCCTCAATGTCGGCCGCCGCGCCGCCACCGACGCCAAGGGCCGCCTGCTGGCACACGCCACCACGACCTGTCTGGTGTTCGAGCTTCCCACCGACATACCGAAGGGGATGTGACGCGGAAACGTAGGGTGGGCAAAGCGTAAGCGTGCCCACCATCTTGCTTCACGGGACAAATGGTGGGCACGGCGCGAAGGGCGCCTTTGCCCACCCTACGATTTACTTCGATTGGCGCTACGCCTCGTTGGCGCCTTCCTGGCGGCTGGCCTCGAACAGGAACCAGGTGCGGCGCTCGGTTTCGTCGATGAAGGTTTCGAGCAAGCCGGCGGTGCCGGAATCCTCGTGGTCGTCGGCGAGCTTGTGGGCTTTTCGCATCGCGGCCGCCATGTGCTTGTTGTCTTCCATCAACTCGCGCAGCATTTCGCGCGGCGGCACGTAGCTCTCGTTATTGTCCTGAATGGTCTGCAGTTTCCCGATCTGCCCGATCGAGCGCAGCGTGTTGCCGCCGAGCTTGCGCACGCGTTCGGCCAGTTGATCGGTGGTCGCGAAAATCGCCTCGGACTGCTGGTCGAGCATCAGATGATAGTCGCGGAAGTGCCGGCCGCTGACATGCCAGTGAAAATTCTTGGTCTTCACATAAAGCGCGAAGGCGTCGGCCAACAGCGTGTTGAGCGACGTCGAAATCTTTTCCACCGCCGCCGGCGGCAGATCGGTCGGGGTATCGAGGTCGCGGGAGACCTTCTCGGACTTGGCTTTGCTCACGGTGCACCTTCCTGTTAGGAAACCAGACGTTGACGGCAATGGACACGGCTCGCCGGACCATCTAACGCATCATGCGCGCACCGGTTCCGCTCCCCGGAACCCTGTTTTACCGGACGCCTGAAACCATGGACGACTGGATCGACTATTACGATTCCACCCACACCATTTACGCGAGCCGGCTGCATCGCGACCTGCATTTTCAGCTGATCGCCAAGGATATCATCGGCTACATTTCCTCACCCGACGCCGTGGTGCTCGATTATGCCTGCGGCGAAGCGCTGTCGGCGACCAAGGTGGCGGAGGCCTGCGGCACGCTGTATTTGGCCGAGCCCGCGCCGGGGGTGCGCGGCCGGCTGATCGCGCGCTTTGCCCCGAACACCAAAATCAGGGTGCGCTCGCTGGAAGATCTGCGGAAAATGGCGGAGAAATCGGTCGATCTCGCGGTCATGAATTCGGTGGCGCAATATATGACGCCGGCCGAACTGGATTCCGCCTTTGTGGTGATCCGGCGACTGCTGAAGCCCGGCGGCCGGCTGATTGTGGGCGATATCCTGCGTCCGGAAGTCGGCATGATCAGGGACGTCGTGGCGCTGTTACGCTTCGCGCTGACCCACGGTTTTCTGCGGGACGCGCTGATCGGGCTGGTCTCCACCGCGCTGTCGGATTACCGGCAACTGCGCGCGCGCGTCGGCCTGCAGCGCTACAGCGAAGCCGAGATGATCGCCAAACTCGCGGCATGCGGATTTACCGCCTCGCGCGCCCATTTCAATATCGGGCACAATCCGTGGCGGATGACATTTGTCGCGCGGCACGCGTTCTAGTCTGACTGGTCCCCGCCGTTAGCGTTAACGCACGTCAACCATGGCCCGCCAGCGCGGGATCGGCGATGATCGGATCGGCCCGGTGGCGGAAAGCGTCGACGCGGGAGCAATGCATTGCTCTTTATCCTGGTTCAAATCCAGGCCGGGCCTCCAGCCTTCGCTGGCTACGCCAGCTTCGGCTCGGCGAGCCAGCCACCTTTTCAGTTCGGCAGACCAGCCAATTCTCCGGCTTAGCGGACTTGCCGGGCTTGCCGCGCCGTAGCTCGCAGAGCGAAGGCGGGCAAAATGCCGGTTGATGGAGCCTTTAAGCCCCTTTCGCGGTTGCGGAATCTGGTCTAAAGACCACCCGCGCGCAAGGGCAACCTGGCGCTATGGCTCAGGGGACGCGCGGTAGGCGCGCCCTTTTTTTGTGCCCAATTTCCTCTCCGTGAGACTTGATGCCCAAAAGAACCGACATCTCCACCATCCTGATCATTGGCGCCGGCCCGATCGTGATCGGCCAGGCCTGCGAATTCGACTATTCCGGCACCCAGGCGGTCAAGACGCTGAAGGACGAGGGCTATCGCATCGTCCTGGTCAATTCCAATCCGGCCACCATCATGACCGATCCGGAACTGGCTGACGCCACCTATATCGAACCGATCACGCCGGAGATCGTCGCCAAGATCATCGAAAAGGAACGCTACATTCTCCCGGGCGGTTTTGCCCTGTTGCCCACCATGGGCGGACAGACTGCCTTGAACTGCGCGCTGTCGCTGCGCAAGCAGGGCACGCTCGCAAAATTCGACGTCGAGATGATCGGCGCCACCGCCGACGCCATCGACAAGGCCGAGGATCGCGGCCGCTTCCGCCAGGCCATGACCCGGATTGGGCTGGAAACGCCGCGCTCGATCCAGACCAAGAACCTGCCGGACGCGCTGCGCGCGCTCGATGACATCGGCCTGCCCGCGATCATCCGCCCCTCCTTCACCATGGGCGGCACCGGCGGCGGCATCGCCTACACCAAGGCGGAATTCATCGAGATCGTCGAGCGCGGCATCGACGCCTCACCCACCGACGAAGTGCTGATCGAGGAATCGGTGCTGGGGTGGAAAGAGTTCGAGATGGAGGTGGTGCGCGACAAGAAAGACAATTGCATCATCATCTGCTCGATCGAAAACCTCGATCCGATGGGCGTGCATACCGGCGATTCGATCACGGTGGCGCCGGCGCTGACGCTGACCGACAAGGAATACCAGATCATGCGCGACGCCTCGCTGGCGGTGCTGCGCGAGATCGGCGTCGAGACCGGCGGCTCCAATGTGCAGTTCGGCGTCAATCCGGCCGACGGGCGCATGGTCGTGATCGAGATGAACCCGCGGGTGTCGCGCTCCTCGGCGCTGGCGTCGAAGGCCACCGGCTTTCCGATCGCCAAGGTCGCCGCCAAGCTCGCGGTCGGCTACACGCTGGATGAAATCGCCAACGACATCACCGGCGGCGCGACCCCGGCCTCGTTCGAGCCGACCATCGATTATGTCGTCACCAAGATTCCGCGCTTCGCGTTCGAGAAGTTTCCCGGCGCCTCCTCCACCCTGACCACCTCGATGAAGTCGGTCGGCGAAGTGATGGCGATCGGCCGCACCTTTCAGGAGAGCCTGCAGAAGGCCTTGCGCGGGCTCGAGACCGGGCTGACCGGGCTCGACGAAATCGAGATCGAGGGCCTAGGGCGCAGCGACGACAAGAACGCGATCCGCGCCGCGCTGGGTACGCCGACGCCGGACCGCCTGTTGCAGGTGGCGCAGGCGATGCGGCTCGGCTGGAGCAATGACGAGATCTTCACCTCCTGCAAGATCGATCCGTGGTTCCTGGCGGAAATGCGCGGCATCGTCGAGATGGAGCACAAGATCAAGCATAACGGCCTTCCGTCGAACGCGTTCGGGATGCGGAGCCTCAAAGCAATGGGCTTCTCCGATGCGCGCCTCGCGGTGCTGGCGCAGACCACCGAGGCCGAGGTGACGGCAAAGCGCCATGCGCTCGGGGTACGTCCGGCGTTCAAGCGCATCGACACTTGCGCGGCCGAATTCGCCTCGCCCACCGCCTACATGTATTCGACCTATGAATCGCCGTTCGCGGGTGTCGTCGCGGACGAAAGCGCGCCGTCGGACAAGAACAAGGTGATCATTCTCGGCGGCGGCCCCAACCGCATCGGCCAGGGCATCGAGTTCGACTATTGCTGCTGCCATGCCTGCTTCGCGCTGCACGACGCCGGCTACGAGACCATCATGATCAACTGCAATCCCGAAACGGTGTCGACCGATTACGACACCGCCGACCGCTTGTACTTCGAGCCGCTGACCGCCGAAGACGTGCTTGAAATCATCGCCACCGAAAAGAAGAACGGCACGCTGCACGGCGTGATCGTGCAGTTCGGCGGCCAGACCCCGCTCAAGCTCGCCCACGCGCTGGAAGCCGCCGACGTACCGATCCTCGGCACCTCGCCCGATGCGATCGATCTGGCCGAAGACCGCGACCGCTTCAAGCGCGTGCTCGACAAGCTGCGGCTGAAACAGCCCAAGAACGGCATCGCCTATTCGGTCGAGCAGGCGCGGCTGGTAGCCGCCGACCTCGGCCTGCCGCTGGTGGTGCGCCCGTCCTATGTGCTCGGCGGCCGCGCGATGCAGATCATCCGCGAGGACAACCAGCTCGGCGACTATTTGCTCGGCACCTTGCCGGAGCTGGTGCCGGGCGACGTCAAGGCGCGCTATCCCAACGACAAGACCGGGCAGATCAATACCGTGCTCGGCACCAATCCTTTGTTGTTCGACCGCTATCTGTCCGACGCCATCGAGATCGACGTCGACTGCCTGTGCGACGGCAAGGACACCTTCATCGTCGGCATCATGGAGCATATCGAGGAAGCCGGCATCCATTCCGGCGACTCGGCCTGCTCGCTGCCGCCGCATTCGCTCGACGCGGCGATGATCGCCGAACTCGAGCGCCAGACCCGCGAACTCGCGCTCGGCCTCGACGTGGTCGGATTGATGAACGTGCAATACGCCATCAAGGACGGCGACATCTACGTGCTCGAGGTCAATCCGCGGGCGTCGCGCACGGTGCCGTTCGTCGCCAAGGTGATGGGCATTCCGGTGGCGAAGATCGCCGCCCGGCTGATGGCCGGCGAGAAGCTCGTGGACTTCAAGCTGAAGAAGCGCAAGCTCGATCACGTCGGCGTCAAGGAATCGGTATTTCCGTTCGCCCGTTTCCCCGGCGTCGACACCGTGCTCGGCCCGGAGATGCGATCGACCGGCGAGGTGATGGGCATCGACCGCTCGTTCGAAGTGGCCTTTGCCAAGAGCCAACTCGGCGGCGGCACCCGCGTGCCGCGCAAGGGCACGGTATTCGTCTCGGTCCGCGACACCGACAAGACCCGCATCGTCGATGCGGTACGGCTGCTATCCTCGCTTGGCTTCAAGGTGATGGCGACGTCGGGCACGCAGCGCTTCCTCACCGATCACGGGGTGCCCACCGAAAAAGTGAACAAGGTGCTGGAAGGACGGCCGCATATCGTCGACGCCATCATGAACGGCGACATTCAGCTGGTCTTCAACACCACCGAAGGCCCGCAGGCGATGGCCGACAGCCGCTCATTGCGCCGCGCTGCCCTCTTGCATAAAGTGCCATATTACACCACTCTTTCAGGGGCCGTGGCGGCCGCGCAGGGCATCCGCGCCTATCTGGGCGGGGACCTTGAGGTCCGCACCCTGCAGAGTTATTTTTCCGAAACCTGATCCCTGGGCCGGGCGCCATGCCCGGCAATCGATCGGCAATGAAGCCCTCGTGACCGGAACTTGCCAGTCATGAGGGCATTCTGTTTCGGCGTTTGTGCGTGCCGCGGATTGGTCCGCATGAAGTTGAAGGACGAAAAGCGATGATGGAAAAGGTTCCGATGACCGCTGGCGGCTATGCCGCCCTTGAGGTCGAGTTGAAAAAGCGCCAGTCCGAGGACCGTCCGCGCATCATTGAGCATATTGCCGAGGCGCGCTCGCATGGCGACCTTTCGGAGAATGCGGAGTATCACGCCGCCAAGGAAGAGCAGTCGCACAATGAAGGCCGCATCGCCGAGCTGGAAGACAAGCTGGCGCGCGCCGACATTATCGACATCAGCAAGCTCTCCGGCGACACCGTGATGTTCGGCGCGACCGTGACGCTGGTCGACGAGGATACCGACAAGAAAGCGGTGTGGCAGATCGTCGGCGAACCGGAAGCCGATGCCAAGAAGGGCCGCATCTCCATCACCTCGCCGCTGGCGCGCGCGCTGATCGGCAAGAAAAAAGGCACCTCCGTCGAGGTCGTCGCCCCCGGCGGCGCCAAGGCCTATGAGATCACCAAGGTCGAGTTTCGCTGATTACAGCGAACTGCCTTCGAACTGAAAAGCCAAGACACTGTACTCAACAAGACACTGTATTCAACAAGACATGACATTCAAAAAACCGCGCCCGGTGGCGCGGTTTTTCTGCTGCGCTGCGAACGCATGTAGCGGTTTTCCACCGCAGAATATTTTTGGTGGCGTCGTGTTTCGTTGCTCGACAACGTCGCCGGCGCTGCGAAGATGCGGGATTGACCTATCCAACAGGGGGACGACGTGGACCAGACCTTTGCCAGATTTCAACCGATAGCCTTGAGCCTGTTTCGTTTCATCACCGGGTTGCTGCTGTTTCAGTACGGCGTCGCCAAGATATTGAAATTCCCTGTCGTGCCGCAGTTCGAGAAAGTCGAGCTGTTCTCGCTGATCGGCGCCGCCGGCACGCTCGAACTGGTACTGGGCGGATTGCTGATGATCGGCCTGTTTTCGCGGATCGTGGCCTTCATCCTGGCGGGTGAAATGGCGTTTGCCTATTTCATCGCACATTTTCCGCGCGGCTTTTTTCCGCTGCTCAACAACGGCACCGCAGCGATCCTGTTCTGCTTTGCCTGCCTCTATCTGGCGACGTCAGGCGGCGGGCCGTACAGCGTTGATGCGATGATGGGGAAGAAGGATTGAGAAGATCACTCGTCATTCCGGGGCGATGCGAAAGCATCGAACCCGGAATCTCGAGATTCCCCGATGCGCAATTGCGCATCTGAGGTTCGCGTCTTCGACGCGCCCCGGAATGACGACGAGATACGACCGCGCTACCCCGGCACTTTCAATTCCAGCGGCACCGCGGCCTCGTATTTGGAATTGTGCAGCACCAGCGACGTCCTGACATTGCGGACATGCGGCGCCGCGGTCAGATGGGTGACGAAATCCTGAAACGTCGCCATGTCGGGCGCCACGCATTTCAGGATGAAATCAACCTCGCCCGACAGCATCCAGCATTCGCGCACCAAGGGCTCGCCGCGCACGAAATCCTCGAAGGCGCGCAAATCAGCGTCGGCCTGGCTGGACAGATGCACCGAGGCGAACACGGTGACGTCAAACCCGAGCCGCCGCGGATCCAAGAGCCCGCGGTAACCCTGGATATAGCCGGCCTCTTCCAGCGTCCGGACCCGGCGCAGGCAGGGCGGCGGGGAAATACCGACGCGTTTGGCCAGTTCCACGTTGGTGATTCGGCCATCGGCCTGGATTTCGCTGAGAATTCTAAGGTCGATTTCGTCCAGATTCTTCGACACGCGGGTCCAGATCCTATCAATTTCCTGGGCTGAGAAGGCCGGCGGGGAATAACGGCAACACTCTTAGCCCAGCTGAGGCAAGTTGCGCAATTTTATTGCGCGTGCGCTGCGCCATTTATCCCGCTCAGATCCCGCTCACGGGAAATTTTGCTGATTTGGATTGCAATTCTTGCATAGCTCGCCAGATGCCTTAGACTTGCAATTGACACTTTCGGCGCCTCCGCGATGCCTTTCCGGGCGCCCTCCGCTCAAGCACTGATCAAATTCCCTTCAGAAAGGGATCTACCGCATGCCTGCCCCTATTCACGCGAAGGTCGTCATCATCGGTTCCGGGCCGGCAGGTTACACCGCCGCGATCTACGCCGCGCGCGCGATGCTGGAACCGGTGCTGATTCAGGGCATCCAGCCCGGCGGCCAGCTCACCATCACCACCGACGTCGAGAACTATCCGGGCTTCGCCGACGTGATCCAGGGCCCGTGGCTGATGGAGCAGATGGAGAAGCAGGCCGCCCATGTCGGCACCAAGATCGTCACCGATCTCGTCACCAAACTCGATCTGACGCAGCGGCCGTTCCGGCTGAGCTGCGACAGCGGCGACGTCTATCTCGCCGAAACCGTCATTCTCGCCACCGGCGCCCAGGCGCGCTGGCTCGGCACCGCGTCGGAAGAGAAATTCAAGGGCTTTGGCGTGTCGGCCTGCGCCACCTGCGACGGATTTTTCTATCGCGGCAAGGAAGTCATGGTGGTCGGCGGCGGCAACACCGCGGTCGAGGAAGCGCTGTTTCTCACTAACTTCGCCTCGCAGGTGACCATCGTGCACCGCCGCGATCACTTCCGCGCCGAGCGCATCCTGCAGGAACGCCTGTTCAAGCATCCCAAGATCAAGGTGGTCTGGGACAGCGCGATCGACGAAATCTGCGGCACCGAAAACCCCGGCAAGGTCACCCATGTCCGGTTGAAGAACGTCAAAACCGGCACCCTGACCGAACTGCCGGCTGATGGCGTCTTCATCGCGATCGGCCACGCGCCGGCGACCGAGCTGGTGCAGGGCCAGATCAAGCTGAAGCCGTCGGGCTATGTCGAGGTGGCGCCGAACTCGACCGCGACCTCGGTGCCCGGCGTGTTCGCCGCCGGCGATGTCGCCGACGAAACCTACCGGCAGGCGGTCACCGCCGCGGGCCTTGGCTGCATGGCCGCGCTCGAAGCCGAACGCTTTCTCGCACTGCGCGCCAGCGACCGCGCGGCGGCGGAATAATCATGCCTCGAACCCGCGACGGATTTACCGATATGGACTGGGACAAGCTGAAGGTGTTTCACGCAGCGGCCGAAGCGGGCAGCTTCACGCATGCCGGCGAGCAGCTCGGCCTGTCGCAGTCGGCGGTTTCCCGCCAGGTCAGCGCGCTGGAGCAGGAGCTCTCGGTATCGCTGTTTCACCGTCATGCCCGCGGCCTCATTCTCACCGAGCAGGGCGACCTGTTGTTCCGCACCGCGCATGACGTGTTCATGCAACTTCAAGCCGCGCGCGCCAAACTCACCGACAGCCGCGAGCGGCCGAGCGGCGACCTCAAGATCACGACTACGCCCGGCGTCGGCATCAACTGGCTGATCCCGCGACTGGGCGAGTTCACCGCGCTTTATCCGGAGATCAGGATTTCGCTGATCGTCACCGACGAGGAACTCGACCTCTCGATGCGCGAGGCCGACGTCGCGATCCGCACCCGCAAGCCGACCCAGCCCGACCTGATCCAGCGCAAGCTGTTCGCGATGGGCTTCCACGCCTATTGCTCGCCGGAATACATCAAGCGCTTCGGGACGCCGCGCACCCTCGACGAACTCGACGCGCATCGCATCATCACGCTCTCGGACGGACAGGTCGCGCCGCATCTGCAGAACCGCAACTGGCTGATCGAGGCCGGCCGCAACGGCACCGGTCCGCGCGAGGCCTATTTCAAGGTCAACAACATCCTGGGCCTGGTGCGCGCGTGCCAGCAGGGACTGGGCATCGCGGCGCTGCCGGACTATCTGGTCGAGGAAAACAACCGCCTGGTCCAGCTGTTCGGCGAATCCGATTCGATCCAGCTCGATACCTACTTCGTCTATCCCGAAGAGTTGAAGACGGTGGCGCGGGTGCAGGTGTTCCGCGACTTCGTGGTCAGCAAGGCGCAGCGCTGGCCGTCTTAATTATCGCTCGATAAGCCCGCGATCTCCGCATGTCTGACATGCGGAGTGAACGGTTGCCGCACAGCACTAACACGGACCATAATGTTCGGACGCTGAGCATTCACGTTGCACATTTGTCCCCCTCCTCCAGTGGCGCGGGTGTTCAGTAATCCCTCTTGGAAGGTGATTGTGTCGGCCTCACGTGGCCAATACCTTAAGCCGGACTCTCGCGAGTCCGGCTTTTTTTTGCGCTGTATGCCCTGATATTGCAGTGTGCTGCAGTGCGGTTGCGCTGCGGTGCGATTGCCACCCGTTGACAGAATCCGCATCGGCCATCATCATCGCCGCATGATCACGAATTCGTGCACCGCAGCGCTGTCGAAAAAAGCGCCCCATCCGGGGGCTCCAGATCGGCGCGCGCGATAGACTTCTCGCCCAATCCGACCTGCCAAAACCCCGCCGTCTGGACGGGGTTTTTTTATGGCTCCGTCTCCGGCTCACCCCAAGGAGATGAAACCATGACTGACATCGGATCTAGTGGCCTCAGGTCTTTGCTGCATGGCCTCTGGCTGCCGCTGGTGACGCCGTTTCGCGATGGCGCCATCGATGAGGCGTCGCTGCGGCGGCTGGTGCGGCACTACGCCGCCCTGCCCGTCGACGGGTTGATCCTCGCGGCGACCTCGGGGGAAGGCCTGACGCTGAGCCCGACCGAGCTTGAGCGGATCGTGACGCTGACACGAGCCGAGAGTGCCGGGCGCAAGCGGTATTTGCCGATCGTTCTGGGATTATCGGGCAGCGATACCAGGAAGATGCAGGACACGCTGGACGAGACGGCGGCCTGGCCGATCGACGGCTACCTGATCTCAAGCCCGTATTATTCGCGACCCTCGCAACGCGGCCTCACGCAGCATTTCAGCGCGCTGGCAGACCACGCCTCATGGCCGATCGTGCTCTACAACATTCCCTACCGCTGCGCGGTCAATCTGACCAACGACACGCTGCTGCGGCTTGCCGAACATCCGAACATCGTCGGCCTGAAGGATTGCGGCGCCGACCGCGCGCAGACCATCGACCTGTTGCGCCGGCGGCCGGCCGGGTTTCGGGTTCTGACCGGCGAGGACGCGCAATATTACGACGCGCTGACCGACGGCGCCGATGGCGCCATCCTGCTGTCGGCGCATTTCGAGACTGAAACCTTCGCGGCGATCCGCACGCTGCTGAAGGAGGGCAACCGTGACGCCGCGCTGACGCACTGGCAGAGCGTTGCCGATCTGACCAGGCTTTTGTTCGCCGAGCCGAGCCCGGCGGCCGCGAAATATTGGCTGGCGCGCACCGGCCTGATCGCGCGCGCCGAACTCCGCCTGCCGATGGTGGAGGTCAGCGCCGAACTGGCGGCGCAGCTCGATGGGGAGATCGAACGGCGCGAAGCGTTTGCGCAAGGCAGCGAGCGGACCGGATCAACGGGCGGCCGATGACGGGCGATGCGATGAAGCAGGGGTCGGCTTATCGGGAAGATCGGGGGTTACCAGCAGACCCTCGGAGTGTAGCGATTG
>NZ_JBEKCZ010000127.1:0-27279 GCF_050014615.1 Bradyrhizobium sp.
GATTGGCGCCGGCCAGGATCCAGCCCAGCCGCGCCTCCTTGCCGAGCAATTCAAGAACGCGGGTATAGAGGCGGAGCATGGACATACCGTAACGGACTCTGGTCGGCGGAATGGACGATCGTAGCAAGGTTCATTCTGGTCGGAGGCTCATTCCGTTCAGATGCGCATTCTAATCAGGGATCGCCCGGGAGATACAGCGTCGGCACATGATCGGCCAAAGTGGATGCGGGTTGGCGAAGAGATCATGCGCCGATTCAATAGTTTAGCGCGCGGTCGGACGCAAAACCGGTAACCACTTTTGCTGATCGCGCGCCGATTTTTCGCTCAATTGATCAGGCGGCCACCGAGTGGCGGCAGGAAGCTGTCGTCGAAAATGTCGGCCGCGGATGGCCGTTTCAGGAATTTGAAATCCTCGGCGACCGCTTCGATCGAGCGGTCGAGCCGGTTCGGGTCGGCAATGACGGCGCGCAGGCGTTCCAGTTCAAGATCGCGCGCGCCGTCCTCCATGAGGCTGACCACGTCATCGGCCGCGTGCCCGGGCTCCTTGATCGCCAGATGGGTGCCGGCGATCGCCGCGCGCAGGAAGCCCCTTACCGCCTCGGGCCTTTTGGCGGCGAAGGCCGGGTTGACGATCACCGCGAACCCGTAGGCCTCGCAGCCATAATCGGCAAACCTGAGCACCGCGAGATCGTCGGCCGGAACGCCGCGATCTCTCAAATTGATCGCCGACAGATACGAAAACCCGGTCACGGCGTCGACCTGACCGGCCGACAGCATCGGCTCGCGCACGGCGGCGCTCATGCTGTTCTGCTTCACGCTTGATGTCTTGATCCCGTTCTGCCGCGCCAGCGCCGGCCACAGCCGGATCGAAAGATCGCCCTCGGCGACGCCGAGCGTTTTACCCTCGATATCGGCGAGCGCGTGGATGCCCCGGCTTTTGCGCGCGATGATGGCGTAGGGCGCGGCGTTGAACAGCACGAACACCGCCTTGACCGGCGGTGCGCCCTGGTCGCGGAAACGTATCAGCGCGTTGATGTCGACCAGCGCAAATTCGCTGGTGCCTGCGGCGACGCGCGCGATCGCCTCCGGCGATCCATTGGCGACGTCGGTCGTGACCACCAGGCCCTCGGAGCCGAACAGGCCGTCGGTTGTCGCCAGCACAAAGGGGGCGGCGCTCGCATTGATCGAATGATCGAGCGAAAACCGGACCGCGATCGGCTGGCGGGGTTCGCCCGCGGCCCCTGCCGCGCCGAAGCAGGCAAAACCCAGCAGGCCTGTCAGCAAAGCCAGAACGCAATTGTTAGCCAAGGCCTGACTTATGCGCATCGGGATCACACCGGGACCGGTCTTCAGTTGCCGCGCCGGATATGGTCGTTTCATGACGTTGAAACGCCGTGCCGCGCATTCTGCCGGGCTAAATCTGAACAGCCGATGAGCGCGCCGGCTGTCGGCTCAAATGGCAAAGCCGGCGCGAATTTGGTGAGTTGGTTAAGGCAGAGCTATCGGACTGGACTGCGACGAAGGAACCATCCGTGGCGGCGGCCGTAGTCCTACGGCGGTGACTCTGCTGCCGAGCCTGAATACCAAGCGTGTCTTCATATTGTCATCTAACCGGCTGGCAGCCCGACACTCACCGAACCGGTGAGTCCGTTGGCTAACGGGTCAATTTTTTGATTGGCCGTTAACACGCTGGCCACGTGTTTAGATTAGGTTCGACGGGATGAGTGATTCGCTCGAACGGCTTTATCTGGCGATCATCGCGGCCAAGGATCTCGATCCGGCAATTTCGCGAACGGCACGGCTGTTTCAACGCGGCCCGGCCAAGATGGCGAAAAAACTGGCCGAAGAAGCCATCGAGGTCGTGATCGACGCCGTCAACGGCAAGACCGACGCCGTGATCAGAGAGAGCGCGGATCTGCTCTATAATCTCAGCGTTTTGTGGGCCTCGGCCGGGGTGAAACCCGATGATGTGTGGCGCGAAATGGCGCGGCGCGAGCATCTGTTGGGAATTGCCGAGAAGATGCCGAAATCCGCCCTCAAGATGCCGAAGGTTTCGCCATCCCGGGTCGCCCGGCGACCAATTGTCGCGCTTGAGAGCCGCAGTCTGCGCAAGCGGCACTGAGACTCCGCCGGATTTCCCTCGATTCACGGCATGGACAAATCCGTCCCGGGGTGGTTCATCGCGCCATGCTCAGACGGATTTACAATTGGTGTATCGACGCCGCGCACAAGCCATACGCGCTATGGATCATGGGAGCGGTGTCATTCGCGGAAAGTTCGTTCTTTCCGGTGCCGCCGGATGTGATGCTGATCCCGATGTCGCTGGCGCGGCCGGAGCGCGCCTGGCTCTACGCCGCGGTCTGCACCGCAACGTCGGTGCTGGGTGGTCTGCTCGGCTATGCCATCGGCGCGCTGCTCTACGATTCCATCGGACATTGGCTGATTGAATTCTACGGCCTTGGCGGCAAGGTCGAAGCCTTCCGGGCTTCCTATGCCGAATGGGGCGCCCTGATCATTATCGGCAAGGGCCTGACACCGATCCCCTACAAGCTGGTGACCATTACGTCGGGCTTTGCCGGCTACAATATCGGGCTGTTCGTGGTGTGCTCGATCCTCGCCCGCGGCGGACGGTTCTTCGTGGTCGCGATCCTGCTCAACCGCTACGGTGAATGGATCCGGGTCAGGATCGAGAAGCACCTGGGGCTGTGGGTGGCGCTGGGCGCCGCCGTACTGGTGCTGGGTTTTATTGTCGCACTCAGAATGATCTGAAGCCGCGGCGAAGTGCTTTGCCGGTTTGCCGGTTCAGGCTACGTTCGATGTCATGCTTGATCGATCCGGCAACCTGATCGCGCTGCAAAGGACGCACATCGCGGCAGCCGGTCTGGCGCTGTCGATGTTGATGATCACCGCGGGTGCCGGGTGGCCGCAGGCGGCTTCGCCGCCCTCCTCGCCGTCACCCTCTCTCGGAATCCAGACGCCGGCCCAGCAGGCGATACCGGCTCAGCCGGCGCCTGCGCCAGGCGAGCCCGCACCGCCGCCGCCGCCGGCGCGCCAGGAGAATCCGGGCCTGATCAACGAAATGGGAAAGATGTTCGAGAAGTCGCTGTCGATCCTGCCGACGCTGAAGTCGCCGGGGGAGACCATCGATGATCTGAACGCCCGCGCGAAAGACGCCGGCGAAGCCCTGTCGCGCCTGGCCACGCCCTCGATGGTGACGGGGCGCATGAAATGTCTGGTTTCGGCCAACGGCGCGCCGGACTGCAAGGCCGCCGCCGACAAGCTCTGCCAGAGCAAGGATTTCAAGGAGGGTAAGAGCCTGACCACCGATTCCGCGGAAGCCTGCTCGGCGAAAATCCTGATTCCCGGCCGGGCCCGCAAGCCGGACGACTGCCGGACCGATAATTACGTCACCCGCGCTTTGTGCCAATAGGCAGCGATCGGGCCGCAAGCGTGGCCGATCCAGGCGCTGTGCGATTGCCTATTTGGGATGATGTCTGGCATTCTAAAGGCCGGAGCTTTGCTAACGACCAGAGCTTGCTCAAGACCGGTGCCTGCGCAGTGCAGCCCCAGCGAAAAGGATTTTCACGAATGTCTATGCCTGCCTTGTTCAAGGGCCGTCTGTCTCTACCCGTGATCGGTGCGCCGCTGTTCATTATTTCCGTGCCTGATCTCGTGATCGCGCAATGCAAGGCGGGTGTCGTCGGATCGTTTCCGGCGCTGAATGCGCGGCCGCCGGCACTGCTCGACGAATGGCTGGTGCGGATCAAGCAGGAACTCGCAGCATACGACAAGGCCCATCCCGAGCGGCCGTCGGCGCCGTTCGCGGTCAATCAGATCGTGCATCGGTCCAACAACCGGCTCGAACAGGATCTGGCGCTGTGCGAAAAGCACAAGGTGCCGATCATCATCACCTCGCTCGGTGCGCGCGAGGAACTCAATCAGGCCGCGCATGGCTGGGGCGGCATCGTCTTCCATGACGTGATCAACCAGAAATTCGCGCACAAGGCGGTCGAGAAGGGCGCCGACGGTCTGATCCTGGTGTCGGCCGGCGCCGGTGGCCATGCCGGCGAGATATCGCCTTTCGCGTTCGTGGCCGAAACCCGGCAATGGTTCGACGGGCCGATCGCGCTCTCGGGCGCGATCGGCAACGGTCGCGCGGTCCGGGCGGCGCGGATGCTCGGCGCCGACTTTGCCTATATCGGCTCGGCGTTCATCGCCACAAAGGAGGCCAACGCGGTGGAGGGTTACAAGCAGATGATCACCACCTCGACCGCGGAAGACATCGTCTATTCAAATCTCTTCACCGGCGTGCATGGCAATTATCTGAAGCCGTCGATCGTGGCGGCCGGTATGGACCCCGACAATCTTCCGGAGTCCGACGCGTCGAAAATGAGTTTCGGTACCGACGCCTCCGGCGAGCGCGACAAGCCGAAAGCCTGGAAGGAAATCTGGGGCAGCGGACAGGGCGTCGGCAGCGTCGGCAAGATCGTGCCCGCCGCCGAACTGATCGCGCGGTTCAAAAAGGAATACGACGAGGCCGTCGATCCGCCGCTGTGATGTCTGATCCGCACCGCGCCGTATCCCTGACACGGTGCAGCTTCTGGACATTGCAGCAAGTCTGTTAACCGCCCATTGGCCGCGACGCGAGACGCCGGAGTAGCGGTTGCTTGTGCGCGTGCTGGTTCCGCGCGATAGTGCCGCCGAACCAGCGATGACGGAGACAAACCCGGTGCGGCAGCAGATTGACGGCGGTAGCGCCAGGCGGCGATTTCTGCAGCGGGCCGCTCTGCTGTGCGGCGCGATGTTCGGGTCGAATATTGCCGCGACCGCAGGCGCCGGCGCGGCAGAGACGGCAAAGGGAACTGGCAGCAAGATGGTCAACGACATGACGTCGGACGATGTTCTGAAACTCCTGAACCTCGAGCCGAACGCTACCTGCGGCTTCGTCCGCGAGACCTATCGCGCCAGCCAGCAGATCGCGCCGGGCGGATTGCCGGCGCCGTTCGCCGAGGGCCGCCCGCTCGGCTCGGCGCTGTACTTCATGGTGACGCCGCAGGCGCCGGTGCGGCTGCACCGGATCCGCAATGACCAACTCTACCATTATTACCTCGGCGACCCGATCGAGGTGCTGCTGCTGCGCGGAGAAGGCGAGCACATCATCGTCGGGCCGGATCTGCGCGCCGGCCACCGCGTGCAGCTGCTGATTCCCGGCAATACCTTCCACACCGCGCGCATCATCGGCAGCAAGCGCTGGTTTCTCGGCGCCAGCACCGAATGGCCCGGCGTGATCCCGGCCGATGTCGAACTCGGCAAGCCCGATCTGCTGACCACCAAATTCCCGAAGGTCGCCGCCGACATTCGCAACTATCCGCTTTCGGTGGATTGACGGCCCGCCGCGCTCGGCCGGGCGTCGCGGCGCAAACATTTTTCGGGCAAACATTGTTCGGATAGTATCGCCTGGTGTTGCATCCGGGGCTGATGATGGGCGTCACGCGACCTGTGCTTCCGTTGACCGGCGGTTGCTCGTGCGGTGCGATCCGTTACGAGATCGCGTCGTTTCCGCTGTTGCTCTACACCTGCAATTGCACGAATTGCCAGTCGGCGTCCGGCAGCGCTTTCGCGCTCAACATGCCGGTTCCCAGAAAACATTTTCATATCCTGCGGGGCGAGCCAAAAGGCTGGCATCACCATTCGCCGACCGGCGTCGCCATCATTTCCTGGTTCTGCGGCGATTGCGGCGCCCGGCTCTATGGTGACCGGACCGGGCGCGAGGAGATCGTCAACCTTCGTGCCGGCACGCTCGACGACACCACATGGCTGGTTCCGGTCGCGCATATGTTCATGAAAAGCGCGCAGCCCTGGGTGTCGCCCGCGGCCAATGCCGAATGCCACGAGGTCGGACCGGATGACTTCCGGCCGCTGGCCGAGAAATGGCGCGCGATGTGGCCTGAGTTCTTCCCGCAAAAATAGTTCCATTTTGCGGGAACCGTGCCGCGGTGGATCAAACCCGCTTTGCCCGGCACGGCCCGCGACCCCCGCTCGCGTCCGTGTTTTCTTAACGCGCCATTAACCAACTAGCCCCGAGAATCATGTCCGAGGCCGTTCCGTCGCGCCTGCGGCGGGGCGGCACCCAAAAACCGGGTTAAAGGGGATGCGACATGGATTTCGAGACACTTTTTGCCAAGACGCCGGCGACCCTCGACGAGATCAAGACCCGGGTCAGCTACGCCCTCGAGCGGCATCCGCTCTGCCGCAATGTGCAATTTGACATCGTCAGCATGCCCCGCACCAGCAAGGGTAACTGGACCATCAGCCTGCGATCGGTCGCCCCCGATGCGCTGTGGGAGGCGTCCGATATCGTCGCCGACATCCAGGACGCCTATGATCTTGCCGCCGCGGCCTGATCCTTCACCCTCTGGCGCCTCCCGCCTTGCCGCCAAAGTCGCCGCGGCAGCGGCACGGTTAAGCCTTAATTCTTGCCCTTTTTTCGGGAAACTGACCGTGGTTGGCGGACCTCAACGGAGAACGGCTTGACGAAAGCCATGACCATCATCGCGCTGACGTGCTTTCTCGTCGTCGGCGCCGCCGCGGCCAGCATCCTCGGCCGCGATAGCGTGCCGGCCGCCGGACCGGCGATGGCTTTGGCCGCCGTCCAGGATCCCGTCTCGAATCAAGGTCCGGTGTCGAACCGAGAGGGCAAGAAGGACAGGCTGGCCGTCGTCACGGCGGCGCTGGCCTCGTTCGAACCGTCCTCGACCGACGCGACAAGAGACGTTACCTCGGGCGAGCAACTGCGGCAGGCTTTTGCGCCGAGCGCTCCCGCCGACATCGAGGCGCCGAAGACCACAGACCCGGCGGCGATGCCAAAGCCGAAACTGGTCGGCAAGCCGGCGCCGCAAAAATCCTACGCGCTGCTCAGCGACGCGCAGATCGCCGGCATCAAGGAGCGCCTCAAGCTGTCTTCCACGCAGGAATCCTATTGGCCGGCGGTGGAAAACGCGTTGCGCGCCGTGGCCCGGAAGATTCACGCCACACGGCAGGCCGATCCGAACGCGGCCGGCGCGCCGATCGACCCTGAAGCCGAGGAAGTCCAGCAACTGAAATCGGCCGCGATGCCGCTGTTGTTTCAGCTGCGCGAGGACCAGAAGCGTGAAGTGCGCATGCTGGCCCGCCTGATCGGTCTGGAAAAGGTCGCCGCGCAGATTTGAGCGCGGCCGAACGCGCCGCTGCGGCGCGCGCGCGTCCGCGATCAAGTTAAAATCCGGTAACACGCCAAAGGTTTTTTCAATACGGGATATTGAATACGGGGGCGTGGCTGGAGTTAAATACCTCCGGGCGGGCGGCGCGAGAGTAAGGAAACAAGAGGACAGCCATGAGCTTTGTACGGATCGCGGCATCGGCCGCCATCGTCACCCTCGTGTCAGCGGTTGGCGCGACCGCCAAGCCGGTCACCCTCACCGCGGAGACTAACCTGCGTAAATCGCCCGGTTTGGACAGTGAGGTTCTGACCCTCCTTCCGAAGGGCACCACGGTCGAGGTCGGCAAATGCACCAATGGATGGTGCGAGACCTCGTCGAACGGAAAGGACGGCTTCGCCTTCGCGCAGAATCTCGGCATGGCGCGCAGGCCGCCGCCGCGCGGGCCGGCGGGCGGAGAAGAAATCGTCGAAGAGGACGGCCCGCCGGTCTATGGTCCGCGCTATGTCGTCGGTCCGCCGGTTTACTATCGGCCGTATGGCTACGGCTATGGACCTTATTACGGATACGGCTGGGGCTATCGCGGCTGGGGATGGCGCTGGTAAAGGCCAACAAAATTTTCGGCCGGCGTGATCGATGTTTTGGAGCCTAGCGCAATGAGGCCGGTGGCGGAGCCGGTCGCGAACCCAAACGGTTGGGACGAACCGGCTTAAGCAACCGTTGCAGTTTCTCGGCCGTCCTCTCCTGATCGAGCGGTGTATAGACCACGAGCTTCATGTCCGCATGATCGGTGACGGAGAAGCTGGTATATTCGAATACCATGCGGCCACCGACGGGATGTTCGATTCGCTTTTTACTGGACAGCGATCGCTGGACCTCATGCTTCGGCCACCATCGCCGAAACTCCAGGCTTGAGCGGGTCAGGGTCTCGATCAGGCGCTCGAAATCCGGATCGCCGGCGTAGCGCGCGCTGTCGGCGCGAAACATCGCCAATGAAGTAACGGCGAGCGCGTTCCAGTCGACCAGCAGGGATCGATGCCGCTTGTTGGCAAAGACCATATGCATGATGTTGCGTTCGTCGCCCTGCAGCCGCGAATAATCGCCGAACAGGATCTTTGCGGCGTGATTCCAGGCCAGCACATCCCAGCGCCGTCCAAGTACGTAGGCGGGCTGCCCGACCAGACTCTCAAGCATGCGCCGAAGCGGTTCTTCGACCTGTTCGGGCCCGGCCGGCGGCGGATCCGGCAGCGGCTGGCCGTTCAGAACGAACAGATGCCGCTTTTCAGCCTGGTCGAGGCGCAGCGCAGCCGCGATGGCGGACAGCACTTCGGCTGAAGCCCGCACCGCCCGTCCTTGTTCCAGCCACGTGTACCAGGTGGTGCCGATGCCGGCGAGTAGCGCCACCTCTTCGCGGCGCAGCCCCTGCGTCCGGCGTCGAAAGCCGTCGGCCAGGCCGACATCGGCCGGCACCAGCCGCTCGCGCCGCGAGCGCAGAAAGCTTCCGAACTCCCGGCGGCGGGCATTGAGTTTGGCCTGCGATTGTTTGGCCTGTGACTCCAATCCAAACCCCATCATAGCAGTATCGATACCAGGATAACACCAGAACTGTTTGTACGCCGAAACAGCGCGCACAACAACGCCGACAGCAAAACGGATGGCGGCTTTAAAGAATGTCGATGCGTGACAAGACAGTTCTGATTACCGGTTCGACGGATGGCGTGGGCCGGCGCGTGGCGTCAAGACTGGCCGCGTTGGGGGCCAACGTCCTGGTCCATGGCCGCAACCGTCAGCGGGCCGAACAGCTCATCGCAGAAATACGGGCTGCGGGCGGAACGGCGAGATTTTACCACGCGGACTTGTCGTCGCTTTCCGATGTGCGCGCCCTGGCGGCCGCGGTCCGGCAGGATTGCGGGCGGCTCGATATCCTCATCAACAATGCCGGGATCGGCGTCGGAGGCGGTCGTCAAACCAGTGCGGAGGGTTATGAACTGCGATTCGCCGTGAATTATCTCGCCGGCTTTCTGCTCACGCGCCTGCTGTTGCCGATGATGGTCGCGAGCCGTCCCGCCCGGATCGTCAACGTGACATCGATCGGTCAGCAGCCGCTCGACTTCGACAATGTGATGCTGAGCCGGGCCTATAGCGGCGCGCGCGCCTACTGCCAGAGTAAACTGGCGCAGATCATGTTGACGTTCGATCTCGCACAAGAGCTCGAAACCTCAGGCGTAACGGCGAATTGCGTGCACCCGGCGACCTATATGGACACCACCATGGTGCGCAATGACGGCATTTCGCCGATCAGCACCGTTGAAGAGGGTGCGGACGCGATCCTCCAGCTGGCGGCGGCGCCGCAGATGGAGGGCAAGACCGGGCTCTATTTCGAGGGGCTGCATCCGTCCAGTCCCAACCGGCAGGCCTACAATTTTGACGCCCGCGCACGCCTGCGCAGGCTGAGTTGCGAATTGGCCGGGTGGGCTGACCTCACGCCGGAAAAGCCAGCCGTCAGTTGATCCCGACCAGACCTGGTTCCTGCAAAGCGTCGTCTCCGCGACATCTCTTCCCCACGCAACACAAGGACATGCACATCATGACGTCTCAACATGCGGTTATCGTCGGCGGTTCGTCCGGCATCGGTCTCGAAACGGCCCGCACCCTTCTCGCTCTCGGCCATGCCGTGACCATCATGGGCCGCGACGCGCAGCGGCTGAAGGCGGCCAAGGATTCGCTCGGCGGCAAGGTCGCCGCCATCGCCGTGGACGCGAGGGATACCGACAATGTGCGAGGGGCTTTTGAACGTATCGGCAGCTTCGATCATCTCGTGCTCGCGCTCGGCAGCGGCAAGGGCGTAGGTCCCTTTGCTTCCGTCAGCGTCGCAGACGTACGCCAGGGCTTCGAGGAAAAGGTGTTTCCGCATTTTGCCTGCGCCCAGGCTGCGTTGCCGTTCCTGCGCGATGACGGCAGCATCATTTTCGTCTCGGCAGTGAGCGCCCACGCCGCGATGCCGGGCACCGCCGGCATCGGCGCCTCGAACGCGGCGGTGGCCGCCCTGGTGCCGATCCTCGCCGCCGAACTGCGGCCGCGCCGGGTCAACGGCGTTTCTCCGGGAGTGATCGATACGCCATGGTGGGATTTTCTGCCGCAAGACGCAAAGACGCCGGTTTTCGACGACTTCGCCGGCAAGACCCCGGTCGGGCGTGTCGGTCAGCCCGCGGATGTCGCCCAGGCGATCGCGTTCCTGATCTGCGACAGTTTCATGAGCGGGCATATCATCGTCTGCGACGGTGGCCTGCGGTTGGTGGGATAAGACCGCTCCGCCGCCATTCGAAAGCGGATTCCCGAATCAGGGGAGACACGGTGTAAAAAACCATTTCCATTCGAGCCGCGGCTGCATAGATCATCCCTGGCAGGGAGCAGCCCCGCATAGCCGGTCCATGGAGATGACATGCCGATTTATCCTTCACAGCCCGATCAGAGGGGCAAGGCCCTTCTTCTGGAGGGCGTGAATGACAGCGCCGTCGAATTGTTCTCGAATTCGAAATATCTCAGTGTCGAACGATTGCCCAAGGCTCTCGAGGGTGACGCGCTGCGCGAGGCGATCCGGGGTGTCGACCTCTTGGGCATTCGTTCGCGAACCCAATTGACTTCGGATGTTTTTTCCGATGCCGACCGCCTGACCGTGGTGGGATGTTTCAGCGTCGGCACCAACCAGGTCGATCTGGACGCGGCCCGCAAGCGCGGCATTCCCGTCTTCAACGCGCCGTTCTCGAATACCCGCAGCGTGGCGGAGCTGGTGATCGGCGAAATCGTGATGCTGCTGCGGCGCATCTTTCCCCGTTCGGTGGCGGCTCACCAGGGTGCGTGGGACAAGTCGGCGACCGACAGCCATGAGGTGCGAGGCCGCACGCTGGGTATCGTCGGCTACGGCAATATCGGCTCGCAGCTGTCGACGCTCGCCGAAGCGATGGGCATGAAGGTGATTTTCTTCGACCAGACCGACAAGCTGCGCCACGGCAATACCGAGCCGGTCGAGAGTCTCACGGATTTGCTGGCCCAGAGCGACATCGTCAGCCTGCATGTGCCGGAGACGCCGGCCACCTCGGGCATGATCGGAGACGCCGAACTGCGGTTGATGCGGCCGGGCTCGTACCTGATCAACAACAGCCGCGGCACGGTGGTCGATCTCGAGGCGCTGGCGAAAGCGCTTGCCGACGGTCATCTGGCGGGAGCCGCGCTCGATGTTTTCCCGGTCGAGCCGTCCTCGAATGCGGATCGCTTTCATACGCCGCTGCAAGGCCTGAACAATGTGATCCTGACCCCGCATATCGGCGGCTCGACCGAGGAGGCGCAGGATCGAATCGGCCGCGAAGTGGCGCGGAAAATGCTGGATTACTTCAGCACCGGTTCGACCATGGGCGCGGTCAATTTTCCGCAGGTCCAGTTGCAGGCGCGCGCCACCGGCGCCCGCTTCAGCCACGTTCACCGCAATGTGCCGGGCATGCTGCGAAGGCTGAACGAGATATTCCTGCAGCGCGACATCAATATCATCGCGCAATATCTGGAGACCGATCGCGAGGTCGGCTACGTCGTGCTCGACGCGGACCTGACCGGACATGACAGCCGCGGACTTCTCGACGATATTCGCGCGCTCGACGGCACGATCAGGGCGCGGCTGGTGTACGAGAATTAGATGAACGCTTGAGTTCTCCGGCAAATTTCAGCGTGGCGCGGGCGCGAGACCGCGAAGCAGGAGGTCAAACCCTTCAAGGGCCGCGGTCGCTTTGAACGGCTCGCCCCATAGGCGCTGCAGCACATAGCCCTGAAACACGGAAACCATCATGCGCGCAACACCAGGTGGATCGACCTTTTTGTCGACCAGGCCCAGGCGCTGAGCCCGTCGCAATAATTCGATGATCGCCGAGATCGGAACGTGAATGCCGTCGGTGACCTGGGCTTTGATCTTGTCGTCGCGGAGCGCTTCCGCCCAGAGTTGCAACGCCACCCTGCGGGTTCGAAGTCCATCTTCCTTCTGCAAATCTGTGAGGAATTCCCGGCCGATCGCGCGGAGGATCGTGATCGGGTTCGCCGACTTGTCGTGTGGCGACAGCAGCGCGGCGTCGCGCGTGTGCCGCCGCTCACCCATGGCCCGGATCAGATCGTCCTTGGTGGAAAAATAGCCGTAGATGCAGCCGGCGCTCAGTCCGGATTCGCGGATGACGTCCCGGATCGTGGTCTGATGGAAGCCCTGGCGTGCGAAACAGGTTTCGGCCGCTTCGAGAATTTCGTCGCGCCGCGCCTTCGATGTCTCCGGTTTGACCTTGGGCATTGTATTCCGCTCGCCCCCTGAGAGACGCCATCACCCCTGCCGGATATCCGGTCCGGCTCTCACCTTTTTAAGGGGTTGCCGAATGAGGGGTTGCCGAAATCAAAAAAAACGAACATTCTTTTTATATGGGAAAAGCCGACGCCGTCAACCCGATCAATGCCGAGAGCCGTTTGTGCTCCGGCACCGCAGCCGCGCCTGCGGCCGGAACGACATTGGCGTTCTGCACGGCCGGGCACTGACGATGTCGGCGTGGGTGAATCTCGCCAATCTGCTTGCGGTGCTCAAGGGCAGCGGCGCCGGCGCGATAGCCGGCTTCGTCTCCGGTCTGCTCGGTGTGAGCCCCGGCGGAATCCTGGTGCCGGCCGTCTGCATCACGCTTGATGTCGATCAGCACGTTGCGCAGGGAATATCGCTGGTGGCCCAGATTCCACCAACCGGCCTCGGCGGCGTTTCGGAATACAGGCGGCGGGGGCAGGCCGTTCCGGTCGCATGGGTGGTGTTGCTTTCCGCAGGCTTCCTTGTCGGCGGCGCGTTTGGGGCCATCACGGCGGGCGGCTTGTCCGATCACGCCCTGCGATGGTCGTTTGTCGGTTATCTCCTGATCCTTGCGATAATCGCGGCGTTGCGCAGCCCGCGGCCGCCTTTGTCGATGATGGAGGAACCGGCGGCGCCGCATGGGGTGGCGCTGGCCGCCATCGGTGCCGCGGCGGGTCTGTCGTCGGGTGTTCTGGGAATTGGCGGCGGCCTCGCCGTGACAGCTCTATCGACAACGTTACTGCAACTCGGACAACACCGCGCGCAGGCGATGAGCCTGATCCTGACCCTGCTTCCGCTCACGATACCCGCCGCCGCCGTCTATCTGGCGCAGGGATGGGTACTTCCCTGGTGGTCGATCGCCGGCGTCATTGGTGGACTTTGGATCGCCACGGCCGTCGGCGCCCGTGTCGCCAACCGCCTGCCGGAACGCATGCTGCGGCCGACATTCATTGTGCTGATCCTTGGGATGGCAGCCTACATGGCGACGCGGTCCGAGTAATTCTGCCGGTTGAAGCGAAAGGCGCTACAGCAGCCCAACCCGCTGCTCGAGCGCAGCCAGGCTGCCGGGCCGAAGGCGTAAGCTGTTTTGGTTTCGCGGCCGCAAAAAGCTTTCGATGTGTTCCGGCGGCATCGGCTGGCTGATCAAATAGCCCTGGACATCGGTGCAGCCGTCGGCGGCGATGCGGGCCAGCTGCTCCTCGGTTTCGACGCCTTCGGCGACCGTCGCCATGCCGAGGCTTTGACCGAGCGTGGCAACCGCGCGGACGACAGCCCGGCCGACGGCGTCGTTGGAGGCGCCGCGAATAAAGGATTGATCGATCTTGATCCGGTCGAATGGAAAGCTGCGCAGATAGCCCAGCGACGAATATCCGATGCCGAAATCATCGAGTGCGACGCGCACGCCGATGTTGCGAAGATCCCGCAGGATCACCAGCGCGGGGCCGCCGGCATCGAGCATCACGCTTTCGGTGATCTCAAGTTCCAGACGCTGCGGATCGAGGCCGCTGTCCCGCAGCGCCGACATGATCGCGTGGACCAGATTGGGGCTCTTGAACTGGATCGCCGAAACATTGACGGAGAGGTTGTGGGCATCGGGCCAGGCGGCTGCCTCCTGGCAGGCGGTCCGAAGCACCCATTCTCCGATCGAGTTGATGATGCCGGTATCTTCCGCGACCGGAATAAATTCCAGCGGGGACACCATTCCCCGCGCCGGGCTATGCCAGCGGATCAGGGCTTCAAATCCGGTGACCCGGTTCAGTCGCAGATTGAATTGCGGCTGATAGACCAGCGCGAATTCCCGCAGCGCCAGCGCGCGGCGCAGATCGATCTCGAGATTGCGGCGGTACTGCATTCTCGCATCCATCGCCGGTTCGAAGAAGCGATAGGTTCCGTGTCCGTCGCTCTTGGCGCGATGCAAAGCGAGATCCGCGTTCCTCAACAGAAGCTGGCAGTCGGTCGCGCCGGCCGGGAACGGGACGATGCCCGCGCTCGCCGCGATATCGATCAAGTGACCCTCCACCAGACAGGGTTGGCCGATCAGATCGAGCAGATGGTCCGCCAGCGCGGCCGCCGATTGCGGCTGCGCTTGATCGACCTGGATGATGCCGAACTTGTCGCCCTCCAGCCGGGCCGCGATATCGCCGCGTCCGAGCGCGGACCGGATCCGGTCCGCCGCCAGCAGCAGCAGCCCATCGCCGATGTTGCGCCCGAGCGATTGGTTGATGGCCTTGAAGCGGGCAAGGTCAATTATCAGAACGGCCGATCGTTCGATCGCGCGGTCCGGATCGGTCAACAGTTCCGTGAGCTGCTCGTGGAACATCAAGCGGTTGCCGAGCTTGGTCACGGTGTCGATGCGCGCCTTGGCTGATCGTTCGGTCATGTTGTAGGCGCTGACCAGCCACCCGCCGTCCATCGGAATGGTCTCGACCCAGAACGCGCGGCCATCCGAAAGGGTGATCTGGCGATCGGTCTTGCCATTGTTGGCGCTGGCGTCGCGGTTGATGCGCTCGAGCATGTCGGTGTCGCCGAACAATTTGTCGAACACCAGGTTCGGCATCAGCAGCTTGCCGTCGGGTCCGAAGATCGCAACCGCCCGGTTCATGCTCATGAACGCGTTCAGCGCCAAGCCGGCCGCGAGGTCGGACCGGGCAGCCGAATCCTGGCCGCTCGGATGTCTCGAAGACTCGTCGGGGACGATCGCAGAAGCTGTCGCGGAAATGGCCATCGCGCCAACAGCAGACACTACTATTCTTGCGAATCGGTGAACTGCATTCGGTGGCACGGCAAGAAGCCAACGGCCCGTTAGTTACATCGGATCCCGAACCATGTGTTGCGATCAAATAGTCCGTAAAAATACGGGCAAGTTGGCGTATTCCTGCGCGCGATGAAGCACCCTGTCGAGCGACGGTTCGGATGCATCATCCGCCGTCGGACGAAATCCGGACCAGGTGGCGCGCGAACAGGAACCGGCTGCTCCGGTGACAAGGATGTCTTCGGCAACCAAAAGCGGCTCCTCTCTTCCGCCCGGCTGTGTCCACAGAACCCCTGTGCCTGGAGTTGTAAAATCCAGACAATTCAACCAAGATAGCCTGGGTCTGACGTTCGAAGCTAGCTCTGCGAAGCCGGCTCTGCGAAGCTGCCGTTCAATTCGGACTGCTCGCGATGTACGCGGAGGATATGTACGGCGCTGCGCCCGGCACGTTGAATCCCCCGGCGGATGCGAGGATCGCTGCGGACGGCTGGAAGATCATTGGCTATCTGACGGCGCAGGACGCGCTGATCCCGACACCGGGAGCATCGAACCGCAAGCTCGGCGTCGATCACGGCAAGCGCGTGTTCTACGGCTTCGTGGCCCAAAACCTGGCGACCCCGAATGCCTACGTCGCCGCGATCCGGGGCACCGAGGGAATGATCGAATGGGTCATTGACGCCGAGTTCGTCCCGATCCCGCATCCCCGCTATCCCGCGGCGCGCGTCGAACAGGGCTTCTGGAGCATCTATCAAACCATGAGCCTTGCCGATCCGGCGACAGGCACCACCACATTCCAGAATGCCGCCGAAGGGGTGGAGAAGCTGGTCGGCAATGGCACGATTGTGGTCACGGGGCACAGCCTCGGCAGCGCGCTGGCCACCTTCTATGTGGAAGACCTCGCCGAACGATTGGGCCCAACCACGACGGCGTATCTGTTTGCCTCGCCGCGAACCGGCGATGCGGTCTGGGCCGGTATTTTTGACCGGAACGTCCAGCAATACGATCTCTTCAATTACATTCTCGATCTCGTTCCGCACGTTCCGACCGGCATCGGATATACCACGCTTTCGAGGGCGACGGTGCTGCAGCCATCGAGCGCGCAAGCCGGCGTCAGGCTCGACCTGCTCTGCGACCATCACGTGATCTGCTATTGTGCGATGATCGACTTCGCGCAGACCAGCGCGGCGCCATCGACCGCGCAGGATGCCGGCAGCAAAGCCTGCATCCTCGGCCCCGCATCATCCGTTCCGGACACCGCCAAGGCGCTGGCGGTCCTGATCAACGAATTTGGAATCGGAACCGAGAAGGCCGCTATCCTGCTGAAAGCCCTTCACCTGGCGAATGCGGTGTGACGGTTCGATGTGCCGGGCCCGATCGAGCGTGGAATTTCCGGCATGTGGTTTCGGTTGCTTTTCACTGCGGCTCTGTTTCAACGCCGGTCCGTATCGCCGATAACGCGGCACTTTCTCCAGTGCCCGCTTGCTATCGCGCTTCCATCCAGTGCGGGGCGGGGCTATGGTTGCTGGCGCGCTGGTGAGTCCTTCGGCTGTCTCGAATGCCTGATTTCAAAGAGCACGAGTTACAAGCGCAGGGAAATGCCAGCGATGTATGCTTGGGCAATCTCTTCGAGCATGTCGAAATTGGCGTCCTGCTGGTCGATTCAGGGGGCCATTTTATCGACGCCAACCCGTGCGCCTGCCAGATGCTTGGGTATTCCCGCGACGAACTGAACCAGATCGGCGTCTCGGATGTCGTTGTGCAGGCTGACGCGCGGCATAGCGCGCCCGCGTTGACCGCGATCACGGGCGCGGCCGCCGGTTGCCAGGAGCGGCAGTTTCGCCGCAGCGACGGTTCGGTTTTCCCCGTCGAGGCTATGCCGGTTGGGTTACCCGACGGCTCGCTGTTGAGCATCTTTCGCGAGATCGGCCGGGTCCAGACTTCCCGCGAGCTTCTCGCCGCTATCGTCGATTCGTCCTTTGACGCGATTGTTGGTCAGGATCTGAACGGCACAGTCACCAGCTGGAACGCAGGCGCACGAAATATTTTCGGCTATCGCGCCGACGAAATTGTCGGGACTCCGATTGTCCGAATGATCCCAAAGGGCAGGCAGAACGAAGAACAGATCATTTGGGACAAGCTGCGGCGTGGCGAGCGCGTCGATCCCCTGGAAACGGTGAGAAAGACGAAAGAGGGCAGGCTGATCGACGTCTCGCTTGCCGTATCGCCGATCCGGGACGACCGCGGCCGGATTACCGGCGCGTCGAAAATTGTTCGGGACATTACGTTGATAAAGAAGCGAACCCGGGAGGTGGAGCGGATCTCGCGGCTCTATGCCGTGCTCAGCCAGATCAATCAGGCCATCGTATCGACGGCGAGCCGCGAAGCCTTGTTTGCCCGGGTCTGTGACGCGCTGGTCAACAAGGGGTCCTTCCGATTGGCGTGGATCGCCTGTTTCGATCCCAAAACCGCCAGGCTGGTTCCGGTGGCGATCTCCGGCGACGACAACGGCTACGTTCACTCGATCGAAGTCTATGGTGCCGATGGCCGCGCAGAGGGGCGCGGTCCCTCAGGCAAGGCATTTCGTGAGGATAAGCCTCATGTAAGCCAGGATTTTTCTCTCGACCCGGACATGCGGCCGTGGCTGGCAGAGGCAACGCGGCGCGGTTTTCGATCATCCGCTGCGTTTCCGATCAAGGAGGCTGGCAAAGTCTGCGGGGTACTCATCGTCAACGCGGATGAGACCAATTTTTTCCAGGCCGAGGAGACCGATTTGCTCAAGGAGGCCGCGGGCGATATCTCATTTGGACTGGATAATTTTGCCCGCGAAGACGAGCGTCGAAGAATAGAGGTCATTGCCAGAAGCGAGAGATCTTTCTCCGACACGATCATCGAAAGCATGGCCGGCGTCCTCTATCTGTACGACGAGCACGGCCAGTTCCTGCGGTGGAATCATAATTTCGAAATTGTCACCGGCTATTCCGCCCACGAGATCGAGCGGATGCGGCCCGTCGAATTCTTCCGCGATTCCGACAGGGCTGTGTTGTCGGCAAGGATAAAGGAGGTTTTCGAGAACGGCGAAGCGTCCGTCGAAGCGCCCCTGCTGGCAAAGAGCGGCCGGACAACGCCGTATTTTTTTACCGGCCGTCGTATTATTTTTGAAGGCAGGACGTGTCTGGTCGGCGTCGGCATCGACATTTCGGAGCGCAAGCGTGTCGAAGAGGCCTTGCGTGAATTGAACGAAAGCCTGGAAAGAAAAGTCGCCGAGCGTACCGCCGACCTGCAGATCGCACTGGCGCAGGCCAAAGCGGCCGATCGAACCAAGTCCGCCTTTCTGGCGACGATGTCGCACGAATTGCGGACTCCGCTCAATTCCATCATTGGCTTCTCCGGAATCATGCTGCAAGGGCTGGCCGGCGAACTTAACCCCGAACAGAACAAGCAGCTTGGCATGGTGCGCGGCAGCGCCCGTCACCTGCTTGCCCTGATCAATGATGTTCTCGATATCTCAAAGATCGAGGCAGGGGAGCTGGAGGTCCATTTCAAGGCGTTCGACATCAAGGCCTCGATCGAGCGCGTTGTCGCATCGATCACGCCGATGCTGGAAAAAAAGAGTCTGGCTTTGTCGGTCGACCTCAAAAATCTGCCCGACACTTTCATCAGCGATCAACGGCGCGTCGAGCAGATGCTGCTGAATCTCCTGAGCAATGCGGTCAAATTTACCGAGAAGGGAAGCGTCAGGCTTTCCGCGGAAATCTCGTCCGGGCTGGCCGGTGATGAAAACCGGCCTGTTTTGCGCGTTGAAGTCGCCGACACCGGAATCGGAATCCGAGCCGAACATGTTCCGAAGCTGTTTCAGGCCTTCCGGCAAGTCGACACGGGCATTTCCCGGCAGCATGAGGGTACCGGGCTCGGGCTCGCGATCTCTCGCCGGCTGGCCGATCGCCTGGGCGGAGAACTCAGGGTAAAGAGCGAATTCGAACACGGCAGCGTGTTTACGCTCATTCTGCCCCTCAAGGGAGGCGCCCAGTCACATGAATAAGACGATTTTGTTGATCGAGGACAACGAGCAGAACAGATACCTCGCTACCTTCCTTCTGGAGAAGCATGGCTATTCGGTCGTGCCGGCATCCAACGGCGTGGCCGGCATTGAACTTGGATTGCGGTTCCAGCCGAAGGGCATTCTTCTGGACATCCAGTTGCCCGGGCTCGATGGGTATGAAGTGGCGCGCGCGCTTCGGCAAAACGCCGCATTGAACGGCGTGCCGATCATCGCCGTAACCTCCTATGCGATGGCGGGAGATCGCGAAAAGGCCATGGCCGCGGGCTGTGACGGTTACATTGAAAAGCCGATCGATCCCGAAACATTCGTCAGCGAGGTCGAAAGGTTGTTCCTGCGGGAGCCGACATGACCGCCAGGCCGCGCGCACTGATCGTCGACGATAAGGAAGAGAATTTATATTATTTGCGGACGCTGCTGACGGCGTACGGTTACGACGTCGAATCCGCGGGCCATGGCGCGGAAGCTCTCACCAAGGCCCGGCATTCGCCGCCGAGCCTGGTCATCGCCGATCTGCTGATGCCGGTGATGGACGGCTACAGCCTGCTGCGGCACTGGAAGGTGGACGACAAGCTCAAGGATATTCCTTTCGTCGTTTATACCGCGACCTATACCGCGCCCGAGGACGAGCGGCTGGCGATCGATCTCGGCGCGGACGCCTTCATCGTCAAGCCGATGGAGCCCGACGAACTCATCGCGCGCATTCGTCAGGTGGATTCCAGCAGGGCCGACGCCGGCTTCAGACCCGCGCACCGGCCAATCGCCGATGACCAGGAGATCGTCAAGCAATACAGCGCGGCGCTGGTGCGGAAACTGGAGGAAAAGACCATCCAGCTCGAAACCGCGAACCGCGCGCTGCAAAAGGAGATAGGGGAACGCAAGGAGGTCAGTACACGGCTCGAGACCCTGATCGAGCAGGCGAATATCGGTATCCTGGTTCATCACGACTTCAAGCCGATCCTGGCCAATGGCGAGATGGCACGGATCTTCGGCTATCAAAACAAGGACCAAATCCGCAATATGCCCGACTGCAGGATCCTGTTCGCCGATAGCGAGCAGGCGCGTATCGCGGCCTACTACAAGGAACGCCTCAAGGGCGGCGACGCACCTGGCTTCTATTCCATCAAGGGCAAAAGGGCTGAAGGTACCATCATCGATCTGGAGAACCGGTCGTTCGTCATTCAGTGGGGCGACCGGCTGGCCGTTTGCACCATGCTGACCGATGTGACGGAGCAGCGAAACGTCGAAGCCCAGTTGCGACAATCGCAACGGCTCGAAGCGGTGGGCCAGATGACCGGTGGCATTGCCCACGATTTCAACAATCTTCTCACGGTCATCATCGGTAACACCGAACTGATCGAGGAAACCGCGGATCCATCGCTCCAGGGCCTTGCCGAAATGGCGCGACAGGCGGCCGAGCGCGGCGCCCAATTGACCAGCCGGCTTCTCGCCTTTTCGCGTCAGCAGCCGCTCGATCCGAAGGCCATCGATATCAACGCGCTGATCCTGAACATCGACGGGTTGATCCGGCGCGCCATCGGCGGACAGCTTGAACTCAAGACCGTGCTGGGCACCGATCTGTGGCACGTATTCATTGACCCGTCGCAGCTTGAAAACGCGTTGCTCAACCTCGCCATCAACGCCCGCGATGCGATGCCCGATGGAGGATGTCTCACGATCGAAACCAGCAATGTCCGCATGGATGATGCGGCCGTCGCGGACCAGGTCAATTTTGCGCCGGGAGATTACCTGCTGGTTGCGGTATCCGATACCGGGACCGGAATGGACAACAATACCCTGGCTCACGCCTTCGAACCGTTCTTCACCACCAAGGATGTCGGCAAGGGCAGCGGCCTCGGTCTCAGCATGGTCTACGGCTTCGTCAGGCAGTCGCACGGACAGATCCGAATCCTGTCCGCGCCCGGGCAGGGAACGACCGTCAATATTTACCTGCCGAGGGCGGCCGACGACGTCGCGCTGGCGAAACCGGAAATCCGCGACGGATCGCTGCCTCGCGGCAGCGAAAGGATTCTGCTGGTCGAAGACGATGCGATGGTCCGGGACATGGTGGCGATGCAGCTCGCAAGCCTGGGGTACCGCGTCGTGAGCGCGGTCAACGGGCCGCAGGCGCTTGAGGTGCTCAAGCGGGAGGACGGCTTCGATCTGCTTTTCACGGACATCATCATGCCGGGCGGGCTCAACGGCCGCCAGCTCGCCGACGAGGCGCGCAAGCTCTGCCCTGGGTTGCGGATTATTTTCACCTCGGGATACGCGGAGAATAACGCCGGTCACGATGGCCGCCTGGATCAGGGGGTGCATCTGCTGAACAAGCCCTACCGCAGGGAGGATCTGGCGAAAAAGGTCAGGGATGCGCTGGCGCAGGAGCCTTTATAGCAGGAGCCTTTATAGCAGGAGCCTTGCTAGCAGGGGCCTTGCTGAAAGCGCTCTACCCGGCCAACGCGGTGTGACGTTTCGACGCGCTGTCTCGGTTGGCGGCAAGCCAGTGCCGGGCGCATATAATTGTCGGCGCATCTATGCGTCGTCATGATCGCGCGCAAGGTGCCTGCTGGAAATCCTGATCGTTGAACGGGTCCCGTTGCGGCGTATAAGGTGAACGGGGATCAAGTTCACTGATGAGTCTTTCAAGTCCGTTTATCCGTCGGCCTGTCGCCACCACGCTGCTGACGTTCGGGTTGGTTGCGGCCGGCGTCATAGCCTTTTTCAAGCTCCCGGTCTCGCCGCTGCCCGACGTCGATATCCCGACCATTTCGGTGCAGGCGACGCTGCCGGGCGCCAGTCCAGAGGATGTAGCGACCACGGTGGCCAGTCCGCTGGAGCGCCATCTCAGCCAGATCGCCGATGTCACCGAGATGACCTCATCGAGCTCGCTCGGCTCCGCGCGCATCAATCTGCAGTTCGGCATCAGTCGCAATATCAACGGCGCCGCGCGCGACGTCCAGGCAGCGATCAACGCGTCGCGCGCCGATCTGCCGACCGCGCTGCGCAGCAATCCCTCCTACCGCAAGTTCAACCCGGCCTCGGCGCCGATCCTGATCTACACGCTGACGTCGGATACGCTGACCCCCGCCGAACTCTATGACGCCGCGTCGACCGTGCTGGCGCAGAAGCTGTCGCAGGTCGATGGCGTCGGTGAAGTCAGCGTCAGCGGTGGATCGCTGCCCGCCGTGCGCGTCGAGCTCGCGCCACCGGCGCTCTACAAATACGGCATCGGCCTCGAAGACGTCCGCGCCGCGCTCGCCAGCGCCAATGCCCACAGTCCGAAGGGCGGCATCGACGTCACCGACCAGCGCTACCAGATCTATTCAAACGATCAGGCCATCAAGGCGCAGGACTACAAATCGCTGGTGGTTGCCTATCGCAACGGCGCGGCGGTCCGCCTGACAGATGTCGGCGAGGTGCTGGATTCGGTGGAGAACCTGCGCAATCTCGGCCTTTCCAACGGCAAGCTGGCGGTGATGATGATCGTCTACCGGCAGCCCGGCGCCAACATCATCGGGATGGTCGACCGCGTCAAGTCGCTGATGCCGCAACTGCGCGCATCGGTCTCGCCCGCGATCGACGTCAATCTCGCGGTCGACCGCTCGATCACGATCCGGACCTCGCTGCACGACGTCGAGATCACGCTCGTGATTGCCGTCGTGCTGGTGATCCTCGTGGTGTTCGCGTTCCTGCGCAGCGCGCGGGCGACGCTGGTGCCGGTGGTCGCGGTGTCGGTGTCCCTGGTCGCGACCTTTGCGGTGATGTATCTGCTCGGATACAGCCTCAACATCTTCTCGCTGATGGCGCTCACGGTCGCGACCGGCTTCGTGGTCGACGACGCCATCGTCGTGCTGGAAAACATTTCCCGCCACCTCGATGCCGGCAAGCCGCCGCTGGAGGCCGCGCTGCTGGGGGCCTGGGAGGTCGGCTTCACGGTGCTGTCGATGAGCGTGTCGCTGATCGCGGTGTTCGTCCCGATCCTGCTGATGGGCGGCCTGGTCGGCAAGCTGTTCCGCGAATTCTCCATGACGATCGCCATTTCCATCGTGATCTCGCTGGTGGTCTCGTTGACGACGACACCGATGATGTGCGCCGCGCTGCTGCGCGCGGAGCGCGGCCGGCCGCACGGCCGGATCTATCGTGCCAGCGAGCGCGCATTCGAGGCGATGCTGGACGGCTATCGGCGCACGCTTGGCGTCGCGCTGCGTCATCCGCGCTCGGTGATGCTGATTCTGGCGGCCGTGCTCGGCCTGAATTTCTATCTTTACGGCGCGGTTCCGAAGGGCTTCGTCCCGCAACAGGACACCGGGCTGCTGGTCGGATCGATTCAGGCCGATCAAAGCATCTCGTTTCAACTGATGCAGCAGAAGCTGCGGCTGTTCGTCGACATCGTCAGGCGCAATCCGGCCGTCGACACCGCCGTCGGCTTCACGGGCGGCGGCGGGCCGGGCCCGGGCGGAGGCTCGACCAACTCCGGCACCGTGTTCGTCTCCTTGAAGCCGCTTCGCGACCGCGAATTGTCCGCCGATCAGGTGATCGGCGTGCTGCGGGGCGAGCTCGCCGCGGTGCCGGGCGCCACGCTGTTCCTGCAGGCGGTGGGCGATCTCGGCGCCGGCGGACGCTCGGGCAACGCGCAATATCAGTACACGCTGCAGGGATCGACGTTCGAAGAGCTGAACGAATGGACGCCGAAGATCGTCGCCGCGCTGCAGACCGAGCCTGGTCTCGCCGACGTCGGCAGCGACCAGCAGAACAACGGCCTGCAGGCCAACGTGACCATCGACCGCGATGCCGCCTCGCGCCTCGGAATCTCGGTCAGCCAGATCGACAACTCGCTGTACGACGCGTTCGGTCAGCGGCAGGTCTCGACCATCTACGTGGCGCGCAACCAGTACCACGTGATCATGGAGGTGGCGCAGGCGTACCTGCAGAACCCGCAGACGCTCAGGGATGTCTATATCAGCACCTCGGGCGGACCGGCCAGCGGTTCGCAAACCACCAACGCGGTGCCCGGCACCGTGGTGTCGTCGACCGGCGCCGCGTCGCTCAATTCGGTGGCGGCCAGCGCGGTGCGCAATCTCGCGACCAACTCGATCGGCGCCACCGGCAAGGGCGTATCCTCGACCGGGACCGCGGTCTCTACCAGCCAGGAGACCATGATTCCGCTCGCGAGCGTCACCCGGCTGGGACAGGGCCAGACCGCGCTTGTCGTCAACCATCAGGGGGTTCTGGTCGCCAACACGATCTCGTTCAATCTCGCGCCCGGCGTCTCATTGGGCACCGCGGTATCGACGATCGAGACCACCATGAACCGGATCGGGGTTCCCGGATCGATTCGCGGCTCTTTCCAGGGCGCCGCCAAGATCTTTCAGGAATCGCTTGCCAGCGAGCCGTATCTCGTGCTCGCGGCCTTCGCGACCATCTACATCTCGCTCGGGATGCTCTATGAGAGCTACGTTCATCCGCTGACGATCCTCTCCACGCTGCCCTCGGCCGGCGTCGGCGCGGTTCTGGCGCTGATGCTGTTTCACACCCAGTTCGACATCATCGCGATGATCGGCGTGATCCTGCTGATCGGCATCGTCAAGAAGAACGCCATCCTGATGATCGATTTCGCGCTCGACGCCGAGCGCAAGCGTGGTCTGGCGCCGGCCGATGCGATCTACGAGGCCTGCCTGCTGCGCTTCCGCCCGATCATGATGACCACGATGGCGTCGCTGCTCGGCGCCGTGCCGCTGATCGTCGGCATGGGCGAGGGCAGCGAGTTCCGCCAGCCGCTCGGCATCACCATCATCGGAGGGCTGGTGCTGAGCCAGATCCTGACCCTCTACACCACACCCGTGGTGTATCTGTATCTCGATCGCTTTCGGCATTGGAGCAGGCGGCGGCGGGGCGGGTGATTGTGGGCGGGGTTGAACCGGTCGACCTGCCGATCAACAACCCGACAAATTCGTGCTCGCGATCAAACTTGGGACTGCAAGCTTGCCCTCACTCGATTCGGGGGTAGTGCTCACGAACCGCTTTCCGATACAGACGGAAGGCCATGTCAATTGAGTGCACTGGCACCGTAATTCCGGAAGAATGGCTGAAGCGAGGCGTGTCCATCGAGATCAAAGACCTTCCTCCGCCGGCTGAATCTAACTTGATAATCGCCTTAGAGAACGAATTGCTGCCGCTGCTTTTTCAAGCTGAAGTAGGCGCGTACATCAACTCCATCCGCAGCAGTCTTGATGTCCTCGCGATGGCTCTCGTGAAGAGGCACAACACGCAAATCCGCGAGGACCGCGTATTTTTTCCGATCGCGAAAAGCAAAGAGGAATTTGAGCGCAGAGGGAGCGGCGCACAAAAATTCCTCGAAGGTCTGCCCGAGTTGGACCGACGGCTGATAGAGCACATGGCCGTACCAGAAGTTACGGTGCATTAAATTGGCTTGGGTGGGCCTTCGCAGGCTCCCGAGCCGGACAGTGGACGAAGTTAAGACCTCGTGAACTTGCCTGGACATTCTTCTCAGGCGATGTGGACGTTGAGCAGCGCGAGCAGGATGAGGCTGGAGGCAACGACTCCCGCAGTGATGAGGGCCCATGCGATGCGATTGGTCGTCGCCGGTGAAATATCATGTTGCAGCAAGATCCATCTCAGGCCGCAGGCAAGGTGGGCGACAATTGCGATCGGCCCGACCCAGTAATGGGCAATCAGGCGAAGCTTGAGAAGACTAAACAGCAAGCTATCGTTGGGACGCGTCAACCAACTCCAATTGGTGTCCGTGCCCGCATAGCGGGCCGCAAACACCGCTGTCATATGGGCGAGAAAATAAACGCCGATGTAGGCGCCGCACATGGTCTGCACGGTGCTGAAGAGATCGCCCGGCAGTGTCATCCGCCGCCGCACCAGCACGATGCCACTCAGGATCTGAAAACCGATCAATGCCAGCAACACCGGCTGGACCATGTCGTCGCGATAAACGCGGCGCACGACGTTCATGATTGCGATGTGGACCGATCCGCTCCAGAAGCCGGCCAGATGATTCCCGATGTGAGGCCCGACGAACAGCAGCAGGATTGCGACAGCGGAAACGCCATGGGCGACGCCCAGCCGGCGATATCCGACGGGCGATATGGCAGATGCTGCCGATGACGACCTGGAGCCCGGCAGGACGATCATCGCCATCAGCGTCCAAACGATAAGCCATGCGACCGGCACCGCGGAAGACGCACGCAGCACGCCTCCGACGTTTTCGAAGCCCACATGGAGCGAGGGTGTGGTAAACGCCAGAAGGGCAACGCATCGGGCGCGAAAGTCCTCGGGTCTCCCGACATCCGGTGATCCGAGCGCCAGTCCAAATCCAAAGCTGACCAGCATGACCGCCAGCGCCAGTGTCAGCGATCCGATGACGCTGATCCAAACGATCGGTCCGTTCGGCGAGTCCGACCCGTGCACCAGGACAAGGCCAGCGGACAGCCAGCTCAATAATGACGGATAAGCCAACGCGCACAGCGCGGGGATGACGAGCAACAGGCGACGAAGTGATACCGCGCTCAACCCCCATAGACTATCGCGGCCGGCGTCCTTGGACGCGATGATGGCTGAAAGACGAAACCCGCCAGGTCGATTCATCGCTCCATCGCCTCACATGGATTTGACACGTGGAATATTCGTTCCAGTCGAGTCACGTCCTGTAGAACCCCAGAGGTAACCGATAATTCCCAACCAGACCGAAAGCCAACACGCTGCACTGATTTGCCCGTCGGGCTGTTGCGCGCGTTGTGCGCAAATCGTGTCCAGCCCCCTTCGAAAAAATATTTCTCTTCGCCGCTAACCCAAATCACTTTTAAATCCACCGCCGTCCCGTCCCGACAGAGGGGCGTTTCGCGGTCGTCACGAACGCGGGACGGGATGCGGTGGACGTGGCGGTGTC
>NZ_JBEKCZ010000128.1:0-15404 GCF_050014615.1 Bradyrhizobium sp.
TGTTGAATACCAGGATCACGCTGGACGCGACGTTGCTCTAAACGCTGTCATTCCGGGGCCCGCGTAGCGGGAGCCCGGAATCTTGAGATTCCCCGATGTGCCATTGCACATCTGAGGTCTGGTCCTTCGGACCATCCCGGAATGACGACGGGTGCGCAACTCACATCTCCGCGTCGTCGTTCGGGCCAACCGAGGCGATGCGCAGCATGTTGGTGGTGCCGGGGGCGCCGAGCGGCACGCCGGCGACGATGATGACGCGCTGTCCCGCCCTGGCAAAACCGTCGCGAAAAGCGATTGAGCCGGCGCGGTTGACCATGTCGTCGAGATCCTGCGCGTCCTCCGCGACGACGCAATGCACGCCCCACACCACGGACAGCTTGCGCCCGGTGGCGAGGTTCGGCGTGATCGCCACCACCGGCGGCTTCGGCCGCTCGCGTGCGACGCGCAGCGCGGTGGATCCTGAACTGGTCCAGCAGATGATCGCGCTGAGATCGAGCGTTTCGGCGATTTGCCGCGCGGCGTCGGCAATGGCGTCGCCGACGGTCGGTTCGGGCTCGGCGCGCTGCGCATTGAGCACCCCGCGATAGGTCGGGTCGCGCTCCACTTCCTCGCCAATGCGGTTCATGGTCGAGACCGCTTCGACCGGAAATTTACCGGCGGCCGATTCGGCCGACAGCATGATGGCATCGGCGCCTTCATAGACCGCGGTGGCGACGTCGGAGACTTCGGCGCGCGTCGGCACCGGCGACTGGATCATCGATTCCAGCATCTGGGTCGCCACCACCACCGGCTTGCCGGCGCGCCGTGCCAGCCGCGTCATTTGTTTCTGCAGGCTCGGCACCCGCTCCAGCGGCAGCTCGACGCCGAGATCGCCGCGCGCCACCATCAGGGCGTCGGACGCCTCCAGGATTTCGGGCAGCCGATCGATCGCCTGCGGCTTTTCGATCTTGGACATCACCGCGGCGCGGCCGCGAATCAGTTTCTTGGCCTCGACCACATCCTCGGCGCGCTGCACGAACGACAGCGCGATCCAGTCGACCCCGGTGACCAGCGCCGCTTCAAGGTCGGCGCGGTCCTTCGGCGTCATCGCCGACACCGGCAGGTCGGTATCGGGCAGGCTGACGCCCTTGCGATCCGACATCTTGCCGCCGATCACAACCCGGGTGACGGCGCGGTCGGGGGAGGCTTCCTCCACGATCAGGCGCACCTTGCCGTCGTCGAGCAACAGCGCGTGGCCCGGCCGCAGCGCGGCCAGAATTTCCGGATGCGGCAGCTGGACGCGGGTGTTGTCGCCCGGCGTCTTGTCGGAATCGAGAACAAAGCTTTCGCCATTGTTGAGCTGGATCGAGCCTTCGGCGAACGATCCGAGGCGGAGCTTCGGGCCTTGCAGATCGACCAGGATGCCGATTGGCCGGCCGTAGCTGGATTCGACATTGCGAATGGTCTTGACCAGCTCGCGCATCTTGTCGTGCGAGGTGTGGCTCATATTGATGCGAAAGACGTCGGCGCCGGCCTCGAACAGGCGCCGGATCATCGCGCTGTCGGAAGATGCCGGGCCGAGCGTGGCAAGGATCTTGATGCGGCGAAGACGCCTCATGGCTTGCTTCCCGGCGCCGCTGCGGGCGGTGGCGGCAGGCCTGGCGTGCCCGGCGAATTCGACAGGCCCGGAATGGTGCCGCCGGGGGGGATGGTCCCGGGAACGCCCGGCACCCGCTGCGCCGGCTGCTCGTTCGACTCGGTCAGCTGCACGGTCCAGGCGCGCTGCTCGCCGGTGTCGACCTCGAAGAAGCCGGTGCGGTCAAAACCGCGCGCCAGGCAATTCTCGGTGCCCTTGATGGTGAATTCCTTGTCGCGCGAGCACATGAAGGCCTGTCCCGACCATTCGCCACCACGGTCGTAATCGAGGGCATAGATATAATAGAAGCGCGCGACCAGCGTACCGCGCAGCAGGGTTTCACAACTCCGCGAGGACACGTTCCACCAGCCTTCGGTGGTCCAGCCCTCGGCATCCTTGTAGCCGAGCGCAATGCCCACCCGGCTCGAGGTGTTGTTACAAAGACGAAAGTCCGCCGCAGCCGAACTGTTCCACAGGCACGCCACGGCAAGCGCCAGCGCCGGCAGCAAGCCAGCGGTCATGCGCGCAGCGAATCGGTTGGGGTGATGAGGATGGTCCGGGATCATTCAGGTGAAGCTATATATCAACTTATTGACGATTTCGCGTGGGGGAACCGCGGCTGTCAACGGCCATGGCGACGTTTTTCGGGCCATGGGGTGCCCGAATTTTGCCCGCCGGGTGCTGTTTGCGCTGCGATATGGAAAAATCTGTGACAGTTACCCATCTAAGACAGGTATTCTGGACGAAATAGCAGGGATCATGGTCATGGACGATAAAACCAGGACGGAACTCGAAGCTGCCGTTTTTCGCCGCCTCGTCGAACATCTGCGCTCCCGCACCGACGTCCAGAACATCGACCTGATGAATCTCGCAGGCTTCTGCCGCAACTGCCTGTCCAACTGGCTCAAGGAAGAAGCCGATGCCAAGGGTACGGCGATGAGCAAGGACGAGAGCCGCGAGGCCGTCTATGGCATGCCCTACGAGACCTGGAAGTCGACCTATCAGGGCAGCGCCAGCGCCGCACAGCTCGAGGCGATGAAGAAGGCCCAGAGCGGGCATTGAGTCTGCTCGGGAGTGTAGCCCGGATGAGCGAAGCGACATCCGGGAACGAACATTAAGTAGACCCGGATTTCGCTTCGCTCATCCAGGCTACGATCATCATGCGAACGCCCATGTGGCCTCCTCACCATGATGGACCTTTTCTCCTGTGGGCGCGCTGTGGATGAGCGCGATGTTGCCTTGACGCAAGGCGCCGCACCCTATGAGGGTCATTCCAGGATGCGGTGCGTGGCAAGCGTGCGGCGTTTTCGCTTTCAACCGTCAGTTCATTCAGGAGTACCCGATGGCCACCTCTGCCGCCGCCGTCACGGAAGAGCCCGCGACAAAATTCGCCAAGGACCAGCTCAAGGCCATTATCGAGCGCATCGAGCGGCTGGAAGAAGAAAAGAAGACGATCTCCGACGACATCCGCGACGTCTACGCGGAAGCCAAGGGCAACGGTTTCGACGTCAAGGCGCTGCGCACCATCGTTCGCCTGCGCAAGCAGGACGCCAACGAGCGCGCCGAGCAAGAGACGATCCTTGAGACCTATATGCAGGCGCTGGGCATGCTGTGAGGGCTGATGGTGTCATACGCGGGCTTGACCCGCGTATCTATCAAACTTCAAGAGATATTAGGCCAAGAGATATTTGGATATTTGGGGAAGGCGATGGATTGCCGGGTCAAGCCCGGCAATGACGGTCGGCTGCTCAGCGCAGCGACGCGGTCCGCAGCACGAACGATTGGGTCGTCAGCGGCGCGAGGGCCGATCCGGTAAAGCGGTCACAGCTCAGCCCCATCTGCGGATCGTCCGAGAAACTCATGGCGATCGTGGTCTGCGGTTTGAGGAAATGCGCGCTCATCAAGCTCATATCGGCATCGCCGAGCACCGTCGCGGACATCGATGTGGTCGCGCTCGGCGCCAGCATCATGACACGCATCCAGGCATCGTTGGCTTTGGAAGCGGCGATCCGCGTCGAGGTCGAAACCACGCTGCCCTGGCCCTGGGAGCCCTTGGCGACGACCTGGTCGATGGTCGCGGCAGCCATCGCATTGCGAACCGGCCGGGCGCTGCGGGGAATCGGCGCGCTGGCCGCCACGATATTCGAGCGGTCGACCGGTGAGGAGGCGGCCGGCGCATAGGCCAGTGCCTGGAAGGCGCTGGAGACGCTCGCGGTCGATTGCGGGTCGGCGGAGGCGAGCGCCTGGCGGGCGTTGATGGCGGCGACTTGCGCGGGCGTGGCTTGTTTCGGCGTCGCCGGCGCATCGTCCCAGAAGCCGCGGGCGTTGATGATGTCAGCCGGGGTTTGCGACTTCGCCTCGGCCGGCGCTGCCGGTTTCGGTTTTGGCGATTGTACGATCTGCGCGTCGGCCGAGGCCAGTTGGAGGGTCGAGCCGGCTGCCGGCTTTACGCGCGGCATCGGCACGGGCTCGGCAGATTTGGCAACGGCAGCGGGGGCCGGCTTCTCGCTGACGGCCGGAGCGCCAGCGCCCTCGTCCTCTTCGTCGTTCGACTTGCCCCTGAACAAGGCGGCGAACAGGCCGGGCTTGGTCTTTGCCAAAGCGTCGTCGCCGTCGCCGCGTTTCTCGATGTCGGCGCGGGCGAGCTCGTAACCCTTCAGCGGGGTGCCGTCGGAGGGAACATGCACGGTGCGGCCATCGGGGAATACGCGGGCCAACTGGTCGTGGGTCATGCGCGGCCAGTGACGAATGCTGCCGGTATCGAGATGGACGAAAGGCGATCCCGAGGTCGGATAGAAGCCGACGCCGCCACGCTGCAGCCGAAGGCCGGCGTAGCGAATCTGCTCAAGCGGCACCTCCGGAATGAAGAAGTCCATGGCGTGGCCGAGCATATGCTGGCTGAAACGCGCCACCCCTGAGGAGCGGCGGCGGAGCATGGCGTTGGTGGCGGGCGAGCGATAGGAGGAAATGATCTGGATCGGCTTCTTGCCGTCGACGTCGCGGTAGACTTCCCAGAGGATGTCGAACAGATGGCGATCCATCGTGGTCTCGTCCTGGGTGCGCCAGTCGCGCAGATAGTGATTGAGCTGCTTCAGCGCCTCTTCGTCATAACGCCCGTCGCGCTTGAAGGTGACGGTGAGGTCTTCGCCGGAATGGGTGTGATGGAAGGAAAGGGTGCGGGTTTCGTTCAGCGCGCTGGCGTCATGCACCGATCCGGCGCCGGCCAGCAGCAACAGGGATGTCAGACCGAAATGACATCCGGCCTTGGGCAAAGACAGCGATTTGAATTGGCGTGCGAAACCAGCCAGCACGTATGAGCCCACCCAAAGTCGACCGATCAAGAATGTCTTCCGCTACCCCGTGTGGCGAAAGACGGTGAATGCAGTCTTAACGCGGGAGGGTTAATCGAAATTTACGCCCATCCCCCAAGTCAGGCCGCAACCTAACCTGCCGAGTGTGGCGAAAAATAGCCCAATGGTTAAATCAGGGTGGAGAATGGTTAATGCAGAAGGCCTCGTCCGTTCGGACGAGGCCTTTGATTTTATTCGGTAATCTAGAAAACCCCGGTGGGCCGGCTGAGCTACCGGTCGATGACCCGACGCTGCGGCCGGCGGCCGGGAGGGGCCGGCGGGGGTGTCGGTGCGCCGCCGAACAGCCGCTCGAAGAATGACGGGCCCGACGAGGTGTCGCTGGCAAACTTGACGCCCGACGGCAGGTTACCCGCCGGATGGGCATAGCTCGGCTGGGAATGCGCGACCACATTCTCCAGATCCCTGTTTTTGCCGGCGCGAAGCAAAGCCAGCATGTTGGCGTCGCGGCCGTAGACATCCTTGCGGAATTGCAGCTTGCCGGCGTCGTCCACAAACGCCGTCTGGTAGGTGATGTTGACCGGGATCGGGGTCGGGAATTTCAGATCGATCTCGCTCTGGCCGTACATGCTGCGGATCTTTTCCGGCGTGTAGTGCCCGCTCGGCTCGGTGATGTTGAGCAGGATCGAGGCATATTGATCCGGATTCTGCACCCGCATGCAGCCGTGGCTGAATGGACGTTCGTCGCGGGCGAACAGGTTCTTGTCCGGCGTGTCGTGCTGATAGACCAGGAACTTGTTCGGGAAATTGAAGCGGATGCGGCCGAGCGCGTTTCGCTCACCGGGCGGCTGCGAAATATGAATGCTGCCGTCGCTGGCGCGGTCGAGTTTCAACCCCATGCGCTCCAGCACCGTCGGATCCTGCTGCAGCGCCGGCAGATATTCGTTGTAGATGATCGACGGCGGCACGTTCCAGGTCGGGTTGACCGTGATGAACTTCATGGTCTCGGTCAGCAGCGGCGTGGCATGAATGCCCGGCTGGCCGGTCACGACTTTCGTGGTCCAGACCTGCTCGCCGCGCTGCATCACCTTGAGCGTATAATCGGGGATGTTGAGAATGACATAGGCATCGCCGATCGCAGGCGCGCCGAGTTCGCGCGGCAGCCAGCGCCAGCGCTCCATGTTGACGATCACGGTATCGATCTGGCGGTCGCGCTTCGGGCTGTTGATCGCCTTGATGGTCTTGTCGTCGAGCACGCCGGTGGGCTTGAGTTCGGCGCCGGACTGGAACTTGCGCACAGCCTCGGCGACCTCAGCGTCGTAATGGGTGTCGTCGGCGTTTTCGGTGATGCCGAGCTTCGCGCGCAGCTGCGGGACGCGCTCATCTTCGATCTCGACCGCGGGCCGCTTGCCGATCGCCGGCGTGAATTTAAGCGCCGGGCCATCCGCGATCTGAACCGCCGGTCCATCGCCCTCGCCGCGCAGTTCGGCAAGCTTCGCCTTCAATTCGCGATAGAGCTTTTGCGGCGGGTTATAGCTGTCGAGTGCCGCGGACGCGTCCTTGGCGCTCGTCACATTCGCCAGAACTTCCGCCGGGTCGGTCGGATGCTCCGGATATTGAATATCACCGCTGACCTGCGACCAGTGCATGCGGCCGCTCTGGGCCTGACGGGCATAGTCGAGCATGCTGGCGGTCAGCTTCAACTCGGCTTCCGCAAGCGAATCCGGGGTGGTTGCGGCGGCGAAATCCGGCACCGGATAATCGGAGGCGTTCAGGCCGTCGGAGGCCGCATCCTTGAGGCGCGCGATGACGCCTTTGCCGCTCGGCGTCACAACGCCGCCTTGGGTCCACAGCGGCGCGAATTCACGCGCGGTGTAGAATTTCTCGACCGTTGCCCGTTCGGCCTTGCGGTCGAAATAGCGCAGCGATTTCGCGCCCAGCAGATCGCGCAATCTGTCGGCGACCGGCTGATCCGCCGCCGGCACATTGCTGGCGGCCTTGACCGGCTCCTTGGCAGGCTCGATGGCCGGGGTTGCGGCGGCCGCAGCCGGTGGCTGGGCGGGTGTGACGTCGCTCTTGTTCGCGTCGGCTTTGGCGGGCTCGGCGGCCGGCGCGGTGGCGATATCGGCCGGCTTTGTCTCTGGAGCTTTCTCGGGGGCTTTCTCGGTCACCTTCGCCGCGTCAGGCGCCGGCGTATCCGGTTTGAAATCATTGGCGGTCGGGGGCGGGACGTTTGCAGGTTCGGGGCGTGGGATCGCCGCATCGATTGCGAGTTCGGCCGCGCCGTTGCGTGGCTGATTATCGCCTTGCGCGATTGCCGAAGTTGCGGACACCGTGAGGAAGGTCGCCGCGACGGCCATCAATACGCGGTCAAACCCGGCACGGTTCTTCAAGCAGTCACGCATCATCACACCCCTTGGGTGAAACTGTTCCAGCATGGAACAGCTCTGGTTTGGTCTATCACGGCTCGCGCGAAAGCGCCGGCCTGATCGGGTTTTGGAGCGCATTCACACAATGTGCTCCAAATCTCCAAGCTTGGTACGCCTGCACGCCACGATTCATACAAACGATACTCGCAGACGATACACGCGTGCCCCTCATGCAGCCAGCGCCACGCGGGGCCACTCACGACAAACTGACCGCAAAGCGCTCGTTGCTTGCGGCTATTCGTCTGCTTTTGCCACGCGCGTCCGCATTTGTCTGTCACCGGCGAGCAACGGTTCAAATGTTCCGGAATGGCTATCTAATCAGCATGTTCGCCTATAAGTGCCGCAACCAGGACGTCGATTTTCAATTCGCCTGATCGGCGCCGTCCCCCGAGGGTTCGCTGGCGGCAGCTTCGTCGAGTTTGCGGTAAAGCGTCGAGCGGCCAATTTTCAGCCGGCGCGCGACTTCGGACATCTGTCCCCGATAATGCGAAATCGCGAACCGGATGATCTCGTTCTCCATTTCCTCAAGCGGACGCATTTCGCCGGATCGTGTCAGCATGGCGAGCGTGCCGGCGGACGGCAACGGTGCGATAGGTATCTCATTACCTGAAATCATGGCCGGTGCGGTTGAATGAAACGCGGGATCGACGATCAGCGGTTCGCCGTGATGGTGCGCGTCCGGCATCGCCGGCGACTGCGCCGTCGCTTGCGGGAAATCGGCCGGCCCAAGCTGGTCGCTCTCGCTCATGACCACGGCGCGATACACCGCGTTTTCAAGCTGGCGGATATTTCCGGGCCATTCGAGCTGCGACAACAGGGCCATCGCCTCGCCGCTGATGCCGGTGATCGGGCGATTTTCTTCGGCACAGAATCTGGCCAGAAAGTGCCGCAGCAGATGCGGGATGTCCTCGCGGCGCATCCGCAATGGCGGAATGGTCAGCGGCAGCACGTGGAGGCGATAGAACAGGTCTTCGCGGAATTGCCCGCTTTTGACGTGGTCGAGCAATTTGCGGTTGGTCGCCGACACGATCCGGACGTCGACCTTCATTGGCTTGCGCCCGCCGACCGCCTCGACCGCGCCTTCCTGCAAGGCGCGAAGCAGTTTCACCTGCGCTGCCAGCGGCAATTCCGAGACTTCGTCGAGAAACAGCGTGCCGCCGGAGGCTTCGACGAATTTACCGGTGTGGCGTTCGGTCGCGCCGGTAAAGGCGCCCTTCTCGTGGCCGAACAGGATCGACTCCACGAGATTGTCGGGGATCGCGCCGCAATTGACCGCCACGAACGGCTTCGATTTGCGCTCGCCGCTGCCATGGATGGCACGCGCGAACAATTCCTTGCCGACGCCGGATTCACCCTCGATCAGCACCGGAATCGTAGAGCTGGCGGCCTTCTGCGCCGTGCGCAGCACGCTGGCCATGGCCTCGCTGCGGGTAATGATGTCGGCAAAGGTCAGGCGGCCTTCGCGGCTGTGCCGGATGCGCTGCAATTCGCCCTTCAATGCACTGGTATTGAGCGCGTTGCGCAACGACACCTGCAGCCGCTCGATGCCGACCGGCTTGACGACGAAATCCTGGGCGCCGGCGCGCATCGCCGACACCACGTTGTCGATGCCGCCATGGGCGGTCTGCACGACGACGGGGATAGTGAGGCCGGCTTCGCGGATCTTGGCCAGCACGCCCATGCCGTCGAGGCCGGGCATGACCAGATCGAGCACCAGGGCATCGATCACGGGTGCGTCGGGCGCGGTCAGCATGGCGATGGCGGCGTCGCCGGAGTCGACGACGATGGTTTCATAGCCGCATTTCTGCACCATATTCTCGACCAGACGGCGCGCCACCGCGTCATCATCGGCGATCAAAATGCTGGCAGCCATGGCTTTCCCCGCGCGTTACAACTATCTGTCTCGAATCGGGGCACTCTCGCCGATGCCGATTAACGCCCTCTTAAACGTTGACGCGTGGCCATCGCCCGGCCGTCGCGGCCGTTCAGGTTGAAAACGCATACACAGGCTCGAACCAGATGACATCGCGCTCCTCATCCGCTCTCCGCAAATCGACAGCCCAACGCAAATCGAACCCCAAGAAAACCGTGGCGAAAACCGTGGCCAAATCCGTGGCCAAGCCCAAGACAGGGAACAAGGCCGCAAAGCTGCCGGAATGGAACCTGGCCGACCTCTATTCCGGGATCGACGCGCCGGAAGTGACGCGCGACCTGCAGAGGATGGACAGCGAATGCGTCGCGTTTGAGACGGACTACAAGGGCAGGCTCGCCGAACAGACGGCGGCCGATGGCGGCGGCCTATGGCTCGCGGAAGCGGTCAGGCGTTATGAAGCGATCGACGATCTCGCCGGGCGTCTTGGATCCTATGCCGGTCTGGTGCATGCCGGCGACAGCGTCGATCCCGCGATCTCCAAATTCTACGGCGACATTTCCGAGCGGCTGACCAATGCGTCGGTGCATCTGCTGTTCTTCGGGCTCGAACTCAACCGCATCGACGATGCGGTCATCGACCGCGCGATGCAGACGCCCGAACTCGGACATTATCGCCCCTGGATCGAAGATCTGCGCAAGGACAAGCCGTATCAGCTGGAAGATCGCGTCGAGCAGCTGTTTCACGAGAAATCCCAGAGCAGCTATGCCGCCTGGAACCGGCTGTTCGATCAAACCATCTCGGCGCTGCGCTTCAAGATCGGCGGCCATGAGCTCGCGATCGAGCCGACGCTGAGCCTGCTGCAGGACCGCGCCGGCGAAAAGCGCAAGGCGGCGGGGCAGGCGCTGGCGAAGACGTTCAAGGCCAATGAGCGAACCTTTGCGCTGGTCACCAACACGCTGGCCAAGGATAAGGAGATTTCCGATCGCTGGCGCGGCTTCCAGGACGTCGCGGATTCGCGCCATCTCGCCAACCGCGTCGAGCGCGAGGTCGTCGATGCGCTGGTCGGGTCGGTTCGCGCGGCCTATCCGCGGCTGTCGCATCGCTATTACCGGCTGAAGGCCGCCTGGTTCAAAAAGAAGAAACTTGCGCATTGGGACCGCAACGCGCCGCTGCCGTTTGCGGCCACCGGCAATATCGCCTGGCCTGACGCCAAGAACATGGTGCTGACGGCCTATCGCGGCTTCTCGCCCGAAATGGCCGGGATCGCCGAGCGGTTTTTCACCGATCGCTGGATCGACGCGCCGGTGCGGCCGGGCAAGGCGCCGGGCGCCTTTTCGCATCCGACCACACCGTCGGCGCATCCCTATGTGCTGATGAATTATCAGGGCAAGCCGCGCGACGTGATGACGCTGGCCCATGAACTCGGTCACGGCGTGCATCAGGTGCTGGCGGCGAAGAACGGCGCGCTGATGGCGCCGACGCCGCTGACATTGGCGGAAACCGCCAGCGTGTTCGGCGAGATGCTGACCTTCAAGCGGCTATTGGCCCAGACCACCAGCACCAGACAGCGCCAGGCGCTGCTCGCCGGCAAGGTCGAGGACATGATCAACACGGTGGTGCGCCAGATCGCGTTCTATTCGTTCGAGCGCGCAATCCATACCGAGCGGCGCAACGGCGAATTGACCGCCGAGCGCATCGGCGAAATCTGGCTCAGCGTGCAGGGCGAGAGCCTGGGCCCCGCGATCGATATCCGGCCGGGTTATGAGAGTTTCTGGATGTACATTCCGCACTTCATCCATTCGCCGTTCTACGTCTACGCCTATGCGTTCGGCGATTGCCTGGTGAACTCGCTTTATGCGGTCTACGAAAATGCCCAGGAGGGTTTTGCCGAGCGTTATCTGGCGATGCTGGCGGCCGGCGGCACCAAGCACTATTCGGAGCTGCTCAAGCCGTTCGGCCTCGACGCCCGGGATCCCCAATTCTGGGACGGCGGGCTGTCGGTGATCGCGGGCATGATCGATGAGCTGGAGCGGATGGGGTAAAATAACCCGTATTACAAACGTTGAACGCCGCCAAAAGGCGTGTTATACACTTGTATAACATGCCTTTTGGCATTTCTGACCCGGGCGATACCAGGGCCAATAGCGGCCCCGGTGCGAGGAGAACCGATCATGAAAATTGAAATCAAGAAAATCGGCAATTCCGATGGCTTACTTTTGCCCCGTGAATTGATGCAGCGACTCGACCTCAAGCGGGGCCAGGAACTGCACATTACCGAACTCGCCGGAGGCGGATTTCAGGCCATGCCCTACGATCCCGACTTCGAAAAGACCATGGAGATCGCCGACCAGATCATGGACAAGTACAAGGATACGCTCGCGGCGCTTGCAAAGTAAGCGGAGCACCAGATGAGCGAGCCGAAAGAGCCGCTTTGGATCACGTACGAGCAGGCCATTGCGATCCATAGTCGTCAACTGCGTCGTTTTGGAGGGGCTCCCGGCCTGCGCGACGAAGGCATGCTGCGATCCGCCCTCGATCGCCCGATCAACAAATGGCGGTATGAGCAGTCGGACATGGCTGAACTTGCGGCAGCCTATGCATTTGGGCTGGCGAAAAATCACGCCTTCGTCGACGGCAACAAGCGTATCGCCTTCATGGCGATGATGGGTTTTCTGCTCAAGAACGGCGTCGCTTTCGATCCTGAACCCGGGCAATCCACATCCATCATCCTCTCGCTTGCGGCCGGCGAGGTCAGCGAGGAAAGCCTGACGCGCTGGATCAGGGACAATTGGCCTTCCGAATGACCCGATAAGCGGGCAAAGCCGGCCGTCCGCCGTTGCCCTCTCGCCGGGATTGCGGTATTTCCACGCGGAGCGCGAACACTGACCGGGGATACCGATGGCTGAGCATAACGAAGTCGCCTATACGACCGCCGACGGCAATGATTATCCGGCGCATGAGCAGACCTATGAGGGCTTCATCATGCTGGTGAAGTACGGCTCCGCCGCGGTGATCTTCATCGTCGCCATGATGGCGATCTTTCTGACCTGATCTGCCGATTGTCGCACCGCAGCGCGGCGGTGCCTTCAAAATCTGCCCGTAGTCCGGTCGCAAAACCGGTATCCAACTTAGCGGAAATAACGCTAGTTTGCTTGCGCGCGCGCCCCTCGCGCCGCCGGAGGCTCCATGAAGATTGCCGTTGCCAAGGAAATCGATCCGTCCGAACCGCGGGTCGCCGCTTCGCCCGATACGGTGAAAAAATATAAGGCGCTCGGCGTCGATATCGCCATCGAGCCGGGTGCCGGCATCAAGTCGGGTCTGCCGGATTCGGAATTCACCGCGGTGGGCGCTGTCGTCAGCGCCGATGCGGTCAAGGACGCCGACATCGTCATCAAGGTGAAGCGGCCCGAGGCTTCCGAGCTTGCCAACTACAAGCGCGGCGCGCTGGTCATCGCCATCATGGACCCCTATGGCAACGACGCGGCGCTGAAGGCGATGGCGGACGCCGGGGTGTCGGCGTTTGCGATGGAGTTGATGCCGCGCATCACCCGCGCCCAGGCGATGGACGTGCTGTCGAGCCAGGCCAATCTCGCCGGTTACCGCGCCGTGATCGAGGCTGCGGAGGCATTCGGCCGCGCCTTTCCGATGATGATGACCGCGGCGGGCACGATCCCGGCAGCGAAAGTATTCGTGATGGGCGTCGGCGTCGCCGGCCTGCAGGCGATTGCGACCGCGCGCCGGCTTGGCGCCGTCGTCACCGCCACCGACGTGCGGCCCGCCACCAAGGAACAGGTCGAGAGCCTTGGCGCCAAATTCCTCGCGGTCGAGGACGATGAGTTCAAGAACGCCCAGACCGCCGGCGGCTATGCCAAGGAAATGTCGAAAGAGTATCAGGCCAAGCAGGCGGCGCTGACCGCCGAGCATATCAAGAAGCAGGACATCATCATCACCACCGCGTTGATTCCGGGCCGGCCCGCGCCGCGCCTGGTCACCGCCGAGATGGTGAAATCGATGAAGCCGGGTTCGGTGCTGGTCGATCTTGCGGTCGAGCGCGGCGGCAATGTCGAGGGTGCCAAAGCCGGCGAAGTCGCCGATGTCGGCGGCATCAAGATCGTCGGCTATACCAATGTTGCGGGCCGCGTCGCGGCCTCGGCCTCGAGCCTTTATGCGCGCAATCTGTTTTCCTTCATCGAGACGCTGGTCGACAAGTCGACCAAGGCGCTGGCGGTGAAGTGGGACGACGAACTGGTCAAGGCCACCGCGCTGACCAAAGACGGCGCCGTGATTCATCCGAACTTCCAGCCGAAAGCGTAAGGAAAGCCGCCATGGATCATATCGCGCAGGTCGTCGATCCCTTCGTGTTCCGGCTTTCGATTTTCGTGCTGGCGGTGTTTGTCGGCTATTTCGTGGTGTGGTCGGTGACCCCGGCGCTGCACACCCCGCTGATGTCGGTGACCAACGCGATCTCCTCGGTGATCGTGGTCGGCGCATTGCTCGCGGTCGGGGTTGAGATGGTCGGCAGCGGCGGGATCTGGGCGCGCGGCTTCGGCTTTGTCGCGCTGATCTTTGCCTGCGTGAATATCTTCGGCGGCTTCCTGGTCACCCAGCGCATGCTCGCGATGTACAAGAAGAAAATCAAGTGAACGGCGTGCACCTCGTGGTGACGATGACAATGGGGACCTGAGATGAACGCCAATCTAGCCGCGGTTTTATATCTGGTCGCCGGAGTCCTGTTCATTCTGTCGCTGCGCGGCCTCTCGAGCCCGGCGTCATCGCGCCAGGGCAATTTCTTCGGCATGATCGGCATGGGCATCGCGGTCGCGACCACGCTTGCGGCCCATCCGCCGGCCGACGGCATCGGCTGGATCCTGGTGATCCTGGGCGTCGCCATCGGCGGCGGCATCGGTGCCGTGATTGCGCGCCGGGTGCCGATGACGTCGATGCCGGAACTGGTCGCAGCGTTCCATTCGCTGGTCGGCATGGCCGCGGTGCTGGTCGCGGCCGGGGCGTTCTACGCGCCCGAGGCGTTCGACATCGGCACGCCCGGCAACATCCATCCGCAGAGTCTGGTCGAAATGTCGCTCGGCGTCGCCATCGGCGCGCTGACCTTCACGGGCTCGGTGATCGCGTTCGCAAAACTGTCCGGCCGCATGAGCGGCGCGCCGATCATCCTGCCGGCGCGTCACTTCATCAATATCGGGCTCGGCGTGGCGCTGCTGGTGTTCATCGTCGGCCTCGTGGTGTCCGGCAGCCCGATCGACTTCTGGCTCATCGTCATTATCGCGCTGGCGCTCGGCGCGCTCCTGATCATCCCGATCGGCGGCGCCGACATGCCGGTCGTGATCTCGATGCTGAACTCCTATTCCGGCTGGGCCGCGGCCGGCATCGGTTTCACGCTCGGCAATTCGGCGCTGATCATCACCGGCGCGCTGGTGGGTTCCTCAGGCGCGATCCTGTCCTACATCATGTGCCATGCGATGAACCGCTCCTTCATTTCGGTCATTCTCGGCGGCTTCGGCGGCGAGACCGCGGCGGCGGGCGCCGGCGCCGGTGGCGAAGTGCGGCCGGTCAAGCTCGGCTCGGCGGATGATGCCGCCTTCATCATGAAGAATGCGCAGAAGGTGATCATCGTGCCCGGCTACGGCATGGCGGTGGCACAGGCCCAGCATGCGCTGCGCGAAATGGCGGACACCCTCAAGAAGGAGGGCGTCGAGGTCAAGTATGCGATCCACCCGGTGGCGGGCCGGATGCCCGGCCACATGAACGTGCTGCTCGCCGAGGCCAATGTGCCCTATGACGAAGTGTTCGAGCTCGAGGACATCAACTCAGAATTCGCCCAGGCCGACGTCGCCTTCGTGATCGGCGCCAACGATGTTACCAATCCGGCGGCCGAGGACGATCCGAAATCGCCGATCTACGGCATGCCGGTGCTGCAGGTCTGGAAGGCCGGCACCGTGATGTTCATCAAGCGCTCGCTGGCATCGGGCTATGCCGGCATCGATAATCCGCTGTTCTACCGCGACAACACCATGATGCTGCTCGGCGACGCCAAGAAGATGACTGAGAATATCGTCAAGGCGCTGTGAGGAACTTCACGAGATATCATGACCGTCCTGAAATGGCTCGTCGTTTTGCTGGCGCTCGGCTATCTCGGCGGTCTGGTTGTGCTGTTCTTCGCG
>NZ_JBEKCZ010000129.1:0-17910 GCF_050014615.1 Bradyrhizobium sp.
GCCACGGTGTTTGAACTGTTCAGGTCCGGACGTGCCCTGGGCACGGTCTTGCTGTGGGTCAGCTTCTTCTTCGCGTTCATGATTCTGGTGACGAATTCGTCCTGGAGCCCGATCTTGCTGCGCCGCGTCGGCATCGCCACCGAACAGACCGCATTGGCATTGGCGCTCTATAATTTCGGCTCATTGTTCGGTTCGGGGGCCGCGGGCCTGTTGCTCAGCCGTTTTGGCATTTTGCGCGTGCTGCCGCCGACCCTGGCGCTTGGCGCCCTCGCCTATGTGATGGTCGGATGGTCCGCGCCTTCGCTCGACGCGGTCATGGTGGCGCAGGGCCTGTTCGGGGTGCTGCTGGGTTGTGCGAGTTCGGGGCTGATCGCACAGTCCGCCATCTACTATCCGGTCGAGATCCGCTCAACGGGTGTCGGCTGGGCCACGGGGATCGGCCGGCTCGGATCGGTGGCGGGACCGCTGGTCGTCGGCCAGATGGTCGGTGCCCAATGGGACGTGCCGACGATCTTCGCCGTTGCCGGCGGCTCGGTGTTGATCGGCGCCGCGGCCAGTGCGCTGATGGGGCTGCTGCCGCGGGCCGGCACCTCCGGCTCACTCGCATCCGCCACAAGCCCTTCCTTGCACGCCTGATGGAACAGCCATGAGCAAATTGCAGCTTTCGGTCGCGATCGGCGACTATGATCGGATGCGTCCCTTGGTGGACGGCCTGGTGCCGATCGACGGCGTCGATGCGCAAATCATGCTGCTGGAGCCGGAGGAGATTTTCTTCCGCGCGTTCAGGCACGCGGATTTCGACATCTGCGAATTGTCGCTATCGAGCTACAGCGTCAAAACATCGGCGGGAACCAGCCCCTATATCGCGGTGCCGGTGTTCCCGTCCCGTGCCTTCCGGCATACCTCGATCTACGTTCGCACCGACCGGATCAAGTCGCCGGCCGATCTCAGGGGGCGCCGCATCGGGGTGCCGGAATATCAGCTCACCGCGAATATCTGGGTTCGCATGTTCCTGGAAGAAGACTACGGAATCCGGCCGTCCGACATCACCTGGGTTCGCGGCGGGTATGAGCACCCGGGACGGGTCGAGAAGATCAGTCTCAGCCTGCCTTCCGACGTGGTGGTGGAAAATGCTGGCCCCAACGACACTATTTCCGCGCTGCTGGCGAGTGGACAGATCGATGCGGTGATCGGCCCACGGGCTCCCTCGTGTTTCGACCACGGCCATCCCAACGTGGGCTATCTGTTTGCCGACCCGCAGCAGACCGCAGCCGAGTGGTATCGGCGGACCAAACTTTTTCCCATCATGCACACGCTCGGAATCCGCCGCTCGCTGGCCGAAAAGCATCCGTGGCTGCCGGTCGCGGTCTTCAAGGCGTTTGAACGCTCCAAGGCGATCGCACTCGCGAAGCTGGGCGACACCTCCGCCACCAAGGTGACGTTGCCCTTTGTGGAGGAGCAATTGCGGGCAGCGCGCTTGTTGATGGGCGAGGATTTCTGGTCCTACGGACTAGAACCGAACCGCAACGTCCTGACCCGATTCCTGCAGCGTCATCACGCCGAGGGATTATCGGCCCGGTTGCTCACGCCGGAAGATCTGTTCCATCCGGCTTCGCTGGAATTGCACAAGGTCTAAGGCGCCTGCTCCAGCGTCAGCCGCATGCCGTCATAGGCCGGGATGACATTGGGCGGCAGGCGCTGGCGCAGCACCTCATAATCCAGATCGGAATGCATGTTGGTGATCACGGCGCGACGCGGCTTGAAGCGGTCGATCCATGCCAGCGCGTCGTTGACGCTGAAGTGGCTGGGGTGTTGCGTATAACGCAGCCCGTCGATGATCCAGAGATCGAGGTTTTCCAGGAATGGCCAGCTCGCGGCCGGGATGTCGCTGACATCGGGCGTATAGGCGGCATCGGCGATGCGGTAGCCGAGTGCGGGAATATTGCCGTGCTGCAGAATGAACGCGGACAGCGTCACCGGACCGCCCTTCCCTTCGATGGTACGGCTTTCGCCGGCTTCGATGGCGTGATGATCCAGGATCGGCGGATAGTCACTGCCCGGTGGCGACACAAAGCAATAGGAAAACCGCAACAGGATGTGATCGGCGGTCGCGCGGTTCAGGTAGACCGGAATGCGCTTGCGCTGATGCAGCACCACCGAGCGCAGATCGTCGATCCCATGCGTTTGATCGGCGTGTTCGTGGGTCAGGAACACCGCATCGATATGATCGACATTGGCGTCGATCAATTGTTCGCGCAGATCGGGCGAGGTGTCGATCACGATCCGGGTAGTCCCATGATCGGAGGTTTGTTCGGCCAGCAGCGAACAGCGGCGACGGCGGTTTTTCGGATTGGTGGGATCGCACGCGCCCCAGCCGAGCGCCGGACGCGGAACGCCAGCCGATGATCCGCAGCCGAGTATCGTCAGGCTCAGCGTCATGCCGTCGTTTCCACAGGCGGCACCTTGCTGAACAGGCGGAAGAAATTCCCGGTGGTTTGACGGGAAATTTCCTCCAGCGAAACCCCGCGGGTCTCCGCCAGCACCCTGGCGATCTCGACCACATAGGAAGGCTCGTTGCGCTTGCCGCGGAATTTGCCGGGCGCCAGATACGGCGAGTCGGTCTCGACCATGATGCGATCGGCCGGCAGCTCGGCTGCGAGATCGCGCAAAGCTTGCGAGTTCTTGAAGGTCAAAATTCCCGTGAATGAAATCGACAGACCCAGGGCGATCGCCTTCATCGCGAGGTCACGCCCGCCGGTATAGCAATGCAGCACGGCCCGAAACGATCCCTTGGCCATCTCATCTTCAAGGACGCGGGCGCAGTCGTCATCGGCCTCGCGGGTATGAATCACCAGCGGCAGGCCGGTCGCACGCGCTGCCGTGATATGTACGCGAAAGCCGCGTTCCTGCGCTTCGCGGGAGCCGTGCTGGTAGAAATAATCCAGCCCGGCTTCGCCGAGGGCCACGACCTTGGGATGAGCGGTCAGTCCGATCAGCTCATCGGTGGGAATCCCGTCTTCTTCGTCGGCCTGATGCGGATGGGTGCCGACCGAGCAATAGACGTTGGGGAATCGCTCGGCGATCGCGAGCAGCGCGGCAAGGCGCCTCACCCGCGTCGAGATCGTGACAATACGCCCGATTCCCGCGGACGCGGCCCTCGCGACGATGCCATCGAGATCATCGGCGAAATCGGGGAAATCGAGATGGCAGTGGCTGTCGACAAGCATCGTGGTCAAACCGTTCAGGCCGCGGTCGGCTCAATATAGCGCGGAAAGATTCCGGTCGGCGCCGGCAGCGCGGTGCCGGGCTTGATGCGGGTACCGCCGCCCAGGAATTTGAAATCCCGCTGGTCGGCGGGAACGCCGAGCACGTCGAGCATCTTTGCGCACGATTCCGGCATCGCCGGCTGGGCCAGGATAGCGATCTGGCGAACCACTTCGGCGGTCACATACAGCACCGTCTTCTGTCGTTGTGGATCGGTTTTCGCCAGCGCCCACGGCGCCTCACCCGCGAAATAGCGGTTGGCTTCCGCCACCACGGCCCAGACCGCATTGAGGGCCAGATGAATTTGCTGGGTCGCCATCGCCGTTCGCGCCAGCCCGATCATGGCATCGGCCTGGGCCAGGATCGCGTTGTCGTGATCCGTGAAAGCACCCGGCTCGGGCAGCACGCCCCCGAGTTGCTTGGCGATCATCGACAATGAGCGTTGCGCCAGATTGCCGAGGTCGTTGGCGAGGTCGGCATTGATGCGGGCGACGATGGCTTCGTGATTGTAGCTGCCATCCTGTCCAAACGGCACCTCGCGCAGGAAGAAATAGCGCATCTGATCGACGCCGTATTGGTCGGCGAGGTTGAACGGGTCGACGACGTTGCCGACCGATTTCGACATCTTCTCGCCCCTGTTGAACAGAAAGCCATGGGCAAAGACGCGCTTCTGCAGCGGAATGCCGGCCGACATCAGGAACGCCGGCCAGTACACCGCGTGAAAACGAATGATGTCCTTGCCGATAATGTGGACGTCGGCCGGCCAGTAGCGCCAGTTCGAGTCGCTCTCATCGGGAAAGCCGACGCCGGTGATGTAATTGGTCAGGGCATCGACCCACACATACATGACGTGTTCGGGGGCGCCGGGCACCTTGACCCCCCAATCGAAGGTGGTTCGCGAAATCGACAGATCCCGCAAACCGCTTTTGACGAAGCTGACGACTTCGTTCTTGCGCGAGTCCGGGCCGATGAAGTCCGGCTGGTTCTGGTAAAGCGCCAGAAGCCTGTCCTGATAGGCGGACAGTTTGAAGAAGTAGCTCTTCTCCTCGACCCACTCTACAGGGGTGCCCTGTGGTCCGCGCCGCACCTCGTCGTCGCCGACAATGGTTTCGTCTTCGGCGTAATAGGCTTCGTCGCGCACCGAGTACCAGCCGGCGTAGCTGTCGAGATAGATGTCGCCGTTATCGGCCATCCGCTTCCAGATTTCCTGGCTGGAGCGATGATGTTGTTCTTCGGTGGTACGGATGAAGCGATCGAACGAGACGTTGAGGCGCCGGTCCATTTCCTTGAACCGGAGAGCATTGCGCGTCGCGACCTCCATCGTCGGCAATTTCTCGGATTCCGCGGTCTGCATCATCTTCAGCCCGTGCTCGTCGGTACCCGTGAGAAAAAACACATCCTTGCCGTCCAGCCGTTGAAAGCGGGCTAGAGCGTCGGTTGCGATCGCCTCATAGGCGTGCCCGATATGCGGCACGCCGTTGGGATACGCGATAGCCGTCGTGATGTAGTAAGTATCTCCGCGCGACGCTGCCGGCGCAGCCTTTATAACAGGAGTAACTTTTACTTTAGCGGTCTCTGGACTCGCTTTAGCGGGGTCTCGGCTCGGCTTCGTGACTGTAGTTTTGGCCGCGCGCGGTTGCTTCGGCGCCGAAACAGGGGTCCCTGATTTTGCTTTCCTCGAGGGCTTCCTGATCGATTTTTTTGAGGCCTTCTTTGTGGCCGGTTTCTTTGCAGGCTTCTTCGCGGTCTTCTTTGCGGTTTTCTTGGCTTTCTTTGCGGCGGTGTTGCTTTTTTTGGCGCGCTTTTTCGACACTGAGGCCTTGGCAGCGCGCGGCGATACCTTCTTGGTTTTTTTCTTCTTCGAAATTTTTTTCTTAGAAGCCACCGCTAATTCCTTTATGGCGCATACAAGATTGTCGGGATTGCAAGATTATCAGGATTGATGGTCGGCGGAGCGCTTTACCGCGTTGCTTTCGCAAGCAGCCCGAACACCGAGAAAACCAGCGGTTTTCGTTCAAGATTGTAGGCTTCGGTGTCGCGCGCGGCGCGGTTGATCTTTTCCCACACCTCCGCCAGCCGTGCAAGGCGGGGAAGGTTCGCATTGGCATTGGCCTCGTCGCTGTGCAGGCGTTCGCTGACCCAGCGATCGACGCCGTCGATAAAGGCCGCCAGCGCCACCCGGTCACTGCCGCCAAGCGCGTCGCCCAGGGCATGTAATTCGCGCGGATCGACCTGCGGCAGCGTCGCCAGCAGTGCCGCGGTCCGCTGCTGAAGTTTGACGGCGTCGCCGCCGAGCAGCGTGAGTGCGCGTGCGACGCTGCCCTCGGAGGCTTCTGCCGCCTCTGACAGCGCGGGGTCGTCGATGGCGATGTTGGCGGCCTGCGCCGCGGCCCGGATGACGTCGGCGGTGGCGAGCGGCCGCAACGCCAATTTGCGGCAGCGCGACAGGATGGTCGGCAGCACCCGTGCGGGCGCGTGGCTGACCAGCAGGAAGAGCGATTGGCGCGGCGGCTCCTCGAGAATCTTGAGCAGCGCGTTGGCGGCGTTGGGATTGAGTTCATCGACGGTATCGACGATGCAGACCCGCCAGCCTTCGACCGCGGCGGTAGAGCCGAAAAAGGAAATCGTCTCCCGGGTCTCATCGACCGTGATCACGGTGCGCATCACGCCCTTGTCGTTGAGGGTCCGCTCGAGCGTGAGCAGGCCGCCATGGGCGCCCGCCGCGACATGGCGCGCGACCGGATCGGACGGATCAACGTTCAACGTCTCGGCACCCTGCACATCCGGTGCAAGGGGATTGCGATGCGCGAGCACGAACCGCGCCATCCGGTAGGCCAGCGTCGCCTTGCCGATACCCAGCGCGCCCCCGATCAGCCAGGCATGCGGGATACGCCCGCTGCGATAGGCCTTCAGCAAGGCCATCTCGGCTTCGCGGTGCCCGAACAACGCGGTTGTCTCGCGTGGATGGGCAACCGTAACCCGCGGTTCGACCTGACGCGCGCTCATGCGGAACTGGCCAAATTGCCGACATCGGCCGTGAAAAAACGGTCGCGCAAGGCGGCCCACACGCTGGCGGCCACCGTGCCCGCGTCGGCGTTGGCGTCAATCAGCACGCATCGCTGCGGTTCGGCGGCGGCGATCTGGCGGTAAGCGTCGCGCAATTCCAGATGAAACTTGACGTCTTCCGCCTCGAATCGGTCGGGCGCGCCGGACCCGCGGCGGGCGGCCGCACGCTGCATGCCGATCTCTACCGGGATATCCAGGATAATCGTCAAATCCGGCTTGAGATCGCCGATCGTCACCCGCTCCATTGCATTGAGAATCGCGGGAGCCACCTGCCCCAGCCTGCCCTGATAGACGCGCGTCGAATCCGAGAACCGATCGCACAGCACCCATATTCCCTGGTTCAGCGCCGGCTGGATCACGGATCGCACATGGTCGTCGCGCGCCGCCGCAAACAACAGTGTTTCCGCGTCCGGGCCCAACAGCTTGCCCATTCCGGACAGCACCAGATGCCTGATGATCTCAGCTCCCGGCGATCCGCCGGGCTCGCGCGTGACAATGGCGCGCAGTTTGGCGGCATCCAGGCGCTCGCTCAGCGTCTTGATTTGGGTGGATTTGCCGGACCCCTCTCCGCCTTCAAAGGTGATGAATCGTCCGCGCCCGGGAGTTCGTTTGACCGCTGCCTCGGCCATCAGAGCTTCTCGGCGCCGGCGCGAAACATCCCGATCGCGAGTTCGCTCACGCCATCGATCGCGCGGCGCATCGTCGATCCCTTGCCGACCGGTTCCGCCGCATAGACCGGCGCTTCCACGGCGATGTTGGCGCCGCGCCAGACCTTGACGACGCCGACCTGAAGGCCGGACTCGATCGGCGCCCGCACCGGCCCGCTATAAATCACGCGCGCGATCAATTTATCGGTGCCGTTTTTCTGCACCATCACCTTGATCGGCTCACGGCTGGCGAGCTTTACCGAACGGCTCTCGCCGCCGAACACCTTGGCGTAGCCGACCGGCTGGTCCGCGGCGAACAACGTCCGCGCTTCAAAATTGCGAAATCCCCATTCGAGCATCTTCTTCGCCTCGGAGGCGCGATCGTCGGGATCGTCGAGGCCGTTGATGACGACGATCAGGCGGATGCCATTCTGCACCGCGGAGCCGACCATGCCGTAGCCGCCCTCCTTGGTATATCCGGTCTTGAGGCCGTCGGCACCATCGAGCGAAGTCAGCAGTGGATTGCGGTTGGGTTGCCGGATCTTGTTCCAGGTGAATTCGCGCTCGCCGAATAGTTTGTAAAAATCAGGATAGGTCTGGATCACGTAGCGCGCGAGTTTTGCGAGTTCGCGCACCGTCATCTTGTTGCCGGGATCGGGCAGACCGTTGGAATTGGCGAAGGTCGATCGCTCCAATCCGAGCTCGCGCGCGCGCTTGGTCATCATCTGCGCAAAACTGCCTTCGTTGCCGGCGATGCCCTCGGCCAGCACGATGCAGGCATCGTTGCCGCTCTGGATCAGCGCGCCGTGCAGCAGATCGTCCACGGAAATCTTGCTGTGAATGGGCGCAAACATCGTCGAGCCGCCGGCGGGGGCCCCGCCCTTGCGCCAGGCATATTCGCTGACACGATATTCATCGGTCAGTTTGACCTCGCCTTGCTGGACGGCATGGAAGACGACCTCCGCGGTCATCAGCTTCATCATGCTGGACGGCGCCCTCAACTCATCGGCGTTCTTCTCGAACAGCACGCTGCCGCTGGAGGCTTCGATCAGGATCGCGGTCGGCGCATCGCCGTCGAAGCCGCCCTCGTCTTTCTTGGCACCCTGAATGCTGTTGTTGGCGGCGTACACCAAGCCGCCCCACCCCACCGCCATGACAACAGCGGCCGCAATCAAGCCGCGCCAGAAGCTAGCGGTCGCGGACCTGGACTTGCGCGAGAGCGATGTCTTCACAGTCATTAGGATACCCTGAGGCCGGCGTTCTAACAGTTGGAAGTACCGGGAACAACACAGGTTTTAGGTGGCGTCGCGGGGCTGATCGGATGGCGGTGATGTTTCCGACAAACCGTCTATACTTTGACGGATCCCAAGCCATGACCGTAGCGCGAATCTCCCGACAAAATCGCGGAAACAAGGCGGAAAAGCGATGCAATCCTCACGCACCATTTCCGTCAACGGGATCGAGATATTTCTGCTCGAACAAGGCGACGGTCCACTGGTGCTGCTCTGCCATGGCTGGCCGGAACTGTCCTATTCCTGGCGGCATCAAATCCCGGCCATAGCGGCGGCTGGCTTCCGTGTTGTCGCACCCGATATGCGGGGCTTTGGCCGAACCAGCGCTCCCATGGAGATCGAGGCGTACAGCATCTTCGACCACGTCGGCGATATGGTCGGGCTGGTCGCGGCGCTCGGGGAACAGCAGGCCGTCATTATCGGCCATGATTGGGGCGCGCCGGTGGCCTGGCATGCGGCGATGTTCCGGCCCGATGTCTTCACTGCGGTTGCGGGCTTGAGCGTGCCCCCGCCTTTTCGGGGGCGACGCCGGCCGCTCGATAGTTTGCGCGACATCGGCATCCGCAATTTCTATTGGCAGTATTTTCAGACGCCAGGGATCGCAGAACGCGAATTGGAGCGTGACGTCGACTTGACCATGCGAACCCTGCTGGGGCGCGGATTTTCCGACCCCTTGACATCTTTATTCGTCGAGGACGGCAAGGGCTTTCTTGGCGATGTCAGCGCCGTCCGGCCGCTGCCGGATTGGCTCAGCGAAGCCGAGGTGTGCTATTTCAGCGATATTTACCGGAAGACCGGTTTCCGTGGCGGGCTCAATTGGTACCGCAACATCGACCGCAACTGGGAACTGACCGCGCCGTGGCAAGGCGCGTTGATCGTTCAGCCATCCCTGTTCATTGCCGGATCGAACGACGCTGTTATCACCGGCCTGATCGGCGGCAAGCGTGTCGACGACATGGAGCGGATTCTGCCGAACCTCAAGCAAAAGCTCATCATCGATGGCGCCGGCCACTGGGTTCAGCAGGAACGCGCTGCCGAGGTCAACGCGGCGCTGATCGTATTTCTAAGGGAGAATAGCCGATAAGCCGGCGACAGACCGCTCAATAAAGCCCGCGTCCCGCCAGCAATTCGCTGGGGCCGCGCGGATCGATCGGGGCATAGGCGGAGACCGCCCCGACGTCAGGCGTATAGCGATCATCATTGTCATACGACACAGCGCGCGGATTTTCCAGAACGCGGCTGCTTGAACGTGATCGCGCGGAAGCCGACAGCTCCGATGTCGCCGATATCGACGCCTGATCCGCCGACGTATTGCCGAGACTATAGGGCCTGCCCTCCGGCATCGGAACCTCGCCCCGGATCGGACGGGCCGATGCTGACAATTCCGGAACGAACGGACGGGCGGATGCGACGCGGACCAGCGATGGCGATGGTGCCGGCACGCCGGTGCGCAATGTCGCCATCAACTGACGATCGTCGGAGCCTTCGAGCGGTGCCCGACCGACATATTCGACCCGCACCCGCGCCACGCCATTGCCCTTGAATTCGAGCAGTTCGGCGGCCCGGCTGGAGACGTCCATCACCCGGTTGCCGTGATAGGGTCCCCGGTCGTTGACGCGGACAATCAGGGATTTGCCATTGCTGAGATTGGTAACGCGCGCATAACACGGCATTGGAAGCGTTGGATGGGCCGCGGACAGCGAAGCCATGTCGAACACTTCGCCATTGGCGGTCAGGCGACCGTGGAAGTCATCGCCGTACCAGGAAGCCAGGCCTTCCTCGCGATAATTGACGTCTTCTTCGGGGACATAGACCCGTCCCGCGACGGTGTAGGGCTTGCCGACGCGGTAGGTGCCACCGCCCTTGGGCACGGGTTCCCCGAACGCAACCACCCGGGGGCTGCTGGAAACGCCATATTTGGGATCGACCCGGCTGGACAGGCCCGACGAGGCACAATTGGCGAGAACAAGGCACGTCGCCACGGCTGCAGCGCCTCGCGCCGCCCGGAAAACCGGATCTGACCGTCGAATCCCCATACGCCCCAATTACCATTCCAGCGGCCGTGTGCCTACTTCAGGCGCCCAGCAGCCGTGCGTCCCCGATGCGGCCCATTTCCGCATCAACGTATGAACATACCGCAGCCCGAACACGGCGGAAATGGGGAGAGCGCGGGGGTGGTGAATCAATCGTTGATTTTGCGGCCGTTTGCGTCCCGTTTCCAAGGGGGCGGTGAAATAGGTCCAGTCTGGGGGAAAGCGCCCTACCCCCATGTCAGGCCGGTTCCCCTGCCGGCTTGAGAATGGACCAGTTGGTTCGTCGCCTCGCCGAGATACATCGACAGCCGGAATCTTGTGCAGCACATTTACAGGCGGCCAATGCGGCTGCCCGGGGCGGAAAGCATCAGGCGGCCTTAGCCGCTTCAACTGGTTCGTTCGACAACAGCATGACCGCCGATGCCGTGTTCGAGATCGGAATGTGATAGGAACGGCGCAGCTCCTTCACCCGTCCCAGCATCGCCGCACGCGCCGCGATCCAGCACATCACCTCCACGCCCTGCGCGCCGGCCTTCTCGACGACGTCGAGCGCCGAATATTTATTAAGCGCGGAGACGTCGCCCGCGATCGCATCCATACATTCTTGATCGAAAGCCTTGTTGATGAAGCCCGCCCTCTCGCCGTCGAGCTGGTGCGACAGGCCGCCGCTGCCGAGAACGAGTACTCTCGTGTTCTCACCATAGGATTCGATCGCCCGGCCGACCGCTCTGCCGAGATCGTAGCAGCGCTTCGGACCCGGCAGCGGATGCTGGATCGAATTGATGACGATCGGCACGATGCGCACCGGCCAATTGCTGTCCGGATACATCAGCAGCATCGGATTGGTGATCGCGTGATCGACCGTCATTTCCTGACACATGACCGGATCAAAGCCGTCCGCGACGATGCTGTTGACGATGTGCCACGACAGTTTCAGATCGCCCTTGAACGACGACGTCGTCGGAATGCCCCAGCCCTCGTCCTCGCTGACGTATTCGGACGCTGCGCCCACGGCGAAGATCGGCATCTTGTCGAGGAAGAAGTTGAGGCCGTGGTCATTGTAGAAGAACACGACCACGTCGGGCTTTTCCCTGCCGATCCACTCGCGCACCGGCGGGAAGGCGTCAAAGAACGGCTTCCAGTACGGCTCGTTCTGCTGCTTTTTCGCAATGGCGTTGCCGATCGCCGGCACGTGCGACGTAAAGAAACCTCCGATGATTCGAGCCATTATTGCCTCCCGGCGTCCAGAAGTTTCTGTTTGAAAGCCTCGACCGACATGCCGGTCTGCTGTGCGCCGATGTCCTGAACACCGAGGCCGAGAATGCCGGCGAGCTTGGCCAAGTAATAGGCGTTGCCGCCGGCCTCGATCATCTTCAGCACGCTGCCGGTGGCGAGCGCGGCCCGCTGTTCGGCCGTCAGCTTGTACTTGTCGAGGTAAGCGCCCTGATCGGCAAGGAATTCCTTGCGGTTTTCAGCGCGATTGAAAGAGTAGCACATCTTATTGAGCTGGTAACCCTTGGCCGCCTGCTCTCCGTCGAACACAGTGGTGCCTGCGATTTCACGTTTTTGCGCCATGGCGCGCCTCCCTTGTCTCCCTCGGCCCTATCAGGTCGAAGTTTCCGCGTGCGGACCTTGATCTGGCGCAACTTTTTATTTCTTACGTGATCGCTGGCCGGCGCGAATTGTTCTGGATCAAATTCGAGGCACGCCGGACCGGTTCGCTAGAACGGCAGTCCGACATAGTTTTCCGCCAGCGATCGAAGTGCGGCCTCGGACGAAAACAGGTATGCCATATCGGTTTCCTGCAGTTTGTCATCATAGGGGATGTTGTTCGGGAAGCGGTGCAGCAGCATGGTCATCCACCATGAAAAACGCTGCGCCTTCCAGACCCGCGCCAGCGCCTTGTTCGAATAGCCGTCAAGGCCTGCATCGTCGCCTTTTTTGTAGTGATCGACCATGGCGTGATAGAGGTAATAGATATCGGAGGCCGCGCTGTTGAGCCCGCGCGCGCCGGTCGGCGGCACGATATGTGCGGCATCGCCGGCGAGAAACAGCCGGCCATAGCGCATCGGCTCGGCCACGAAGCTGCGCAACGGTGCAATGCTTTTCTCGATCGACGGGCCAGTGATCAGCCCGGCGGCAACCTCGAGCGGCAGGCGGCGCCTGAGCTCGGACCAGAATGCGTCGTCGGACCAATCCTCGGTCGTATCCGTCAGCGGCACCTGGATATAGTAGCGGCTCAGCACCTGCGAGCGCAGCGAGCAAAGCGCGAACCCGCGCTCGTGCTTGGCATAGATCAGTTCGGGCGACACCGGCTGGGTGCGCGACAATACACCCAGCCAGCCGAATGGATAGATCCGTTCATATTCGCGCAGAAGCTCCTTTGGGATCGATTTGCGGCTGACCCCGTGGAAACCATCGGCGCCGATCACATAGTCGCAATCGAAGCGAATGACCTGGTCGCCGTCGCGATAGGTGACGTATGGCGCATCGGAATTCAGGTCATGAGGAGTTACGTCTTCGGCGTTGTGGATAACGTTGCCCCTCATCCGGTCGCGCGCCTCGTAGAGGTCGCGTGTCAGCTCGGTCTGACCGTAGACCACCACCGAACTGCCGCCCGAATGTTTGAACAGGTCGACGCGATCCATCCTGCCATCATGGGCGACGTGGAAACCCTTGTGTATTTCGCCCTCGCGGTCCATGCGCTCGCCGCACTGGGCCTCGCGCATCAACCGGGCAAAACCGTGCTCCAGCACGCCCGCGCGAATTCGTGCCAAAACGTATTCGCGGCTGTACTTTTCGAGCACCACGTTCTCGATGCCCTGCAAATGCAAGAGCTGGGAAAGCAGCAGGCCTGACGGCCCGCCGCCGATGATACAAACCTGGACTTTCATGCGATCCTCCCTTGATTTTGGACGAATCTACCGGCTTTTTGGTTGCCCAGAATGGACAGACTTGGCTTTGTCTTGGAGGATTCGAACATGATCGAGGCCCCGGCGAACCGAACTATTCGGACCTACAACCTGTTCGGCGAGGCGAACGATTTGCCCGACGTCGTGCATTGCGAAACCATCGCAGCACGCTCGGTGCTGCACGAATGGGAATTCGCGCCGCACCGGCATGCGCGGCTGCATCAGTTTCTACTGATCGAGCGCGGTGGCGGACAGGCAACGCTTGAGGGACGGACCCACGCGCTGCGGCCGATGCGGGTGGTCAATGTGCCGATCGGCGATGTCCACGGCTTCATTTTCAAACCGGGAACCCAGGGCTGGGTCGTCACGATCGCCGCGGAAATGCTGGAAGAAGTGCTGACGCCGTCCGAAGGCTTGCGGGGGGTTCTGGCGCATGCGGCCGTCGTGCGGGCGACACCGCAGGTCCGCGTCACCATGAAACAGATATTCGCCGAATTTGCCGGAAGGCATTTTGCCAGGGCGCATATCCTGCGGGCTTTGTCCGGAGCCCTGATCGGCCTTGTGGCCCGCGAGCTGGCCGGCAGGCGGCGGATGCCGGGCGGCACGGTGAAATCCGACCAGGTCCAGCGGTTCGAGGCGCTGCTTGAACGACATTTTCTGCAGCACTGGACCGTATCCGACTATGCGGCCGCGCTGTCGATCACATCGACGCATCTAAGCCGCTTGACCCGTTCGGCGACCGGGCACGCGGCGTCGCACCTGATCCTCGATCGGATCATCCGCGAGGCGCGGCGCAATCTCGTGTATACCAACCTGCCAATCTCGACGATCGCCTACGCGCTCGGCTTCAACGATCCGGCCTATTTCAGCCGGGTGTTTTGCGGGGCGACGGGGGTGTCGCCGCGCGGTTTCCGCGACAAGGTGCACAGCACCGCCTAGGCACGGCGCGCCGACGTCAGCCGACCGCGAGTTGTTGTTCAAGCCCGTGCAGCACTTGATAGCACGGCAGCACCTGAGCAAGGCTCCCGTTCGGCTCGCGGCCCTCGCGGATCGCGGCGAAGAACTCGCGATCCTGCAGTTCGATCCCGTTCATCGACACGTCGACCTTTGACACATCGATCTTTTCATCCTTGCCATTAAAGAGGTCGTCATACCGCGCGATGTAGGTGCCGGTGTCGCCGATGTAGCGAAAAACCGTGCCGAGCGGGCCGTCATTGTTAAACGACAGGCTGAGCGTGCAAATCGCGCCATTGGCAGCCTTGAGCTGGATCGACATGTCCATCGCGATTCCGAGCGCCGGATGGATCGGCCCCTGGATGGCGTTGGCCTTCACGATCGGCGAACGCGCCTGGTAGGCAAACAGATCCACCGTATGAGCAGCATGGTGCCATAGCAGGTGGTCGGTCCAGCTGCGCGGTTGCCCCAGCGCATTGATGTTCGATCGGCGGAAGAAGAATGTCTGCACATCCATCTGCTGGATGCTGAGGTCCCCGGCCACGATCTTTCGATGCACCCATTGATGGCTGGGATTGAACCGACGCGTGTGGCCGCACATTGCGATGCGCCCAGTCTCCCTCTGCACGGCATTGACGGCCTGCGCGTCGCGCCAGGAATCGGCAAGCGGAATCTCGACCTGTACATGCTTGCCGGCTTTCAGGCAGGCGATGGACTGCGCCGCGTGCATCTGGGTCGGCGTGCAGAGGATTACCGCATCGACCTCCTTGAGCGCGAGGCTGTCGGCGAGTTCTGTCGAGACGTGGGCAACGCCGTATTTGGCGGCGACATCCCTGGTGGCGTCGAGCCGGCGGCCGACCAGCGACACGACTTCGACGCCTTCGATGTTCTTGATGCCGTCGAGATGCTTGATGCCGAACGCGCCGGCCCCGGCAAGGGCCACTTTGATTGTCTTGGTCACGCCATCTGTTCTCCAAAAATCAGCGGATCCATATCCCTGCCGGATCTGCCGCTGCACCAGGCAAGCTGCTTGAGATTCACGATAGGCCTGAGAGAATCCAGCCTTCATGGCTCAAGCATTTAAGATGAATCCTGGAAAACAGATTTGACCTGCCGCAAATCGCCAGACCGGCCCTTGTTCAAAGCCCGTTCTTGCCCCCGAGGATGCCAAGTGCTTGATCCCTGGGGCAACGGAAGGGTGGGATGGGCGGAAGCTGTTTTCGGTAGTTTGGGGCCAAAATCCTCATGAGCGATTCACCCGGCAGCGGGAGACGAAGACGGCGCCCCACGGCAGGCGCTTTAGGCTAAAGACCGGTCAAGACGCGCACCGCCTTGGCAGCAGCTGACGCCCGATTTTCCACACTGATCTTGAGATAGATTTGATCGAGATATTTGTTGACGGTTCGATGGCTCAGCCCAAGAATCTCGGCAATGTCGCGATTGGACTTGCCTGCTGCGATCCAGAGCAGCACGTCGGTTTCGCGATCCGTCAACGCAAAGGCGCGCCGCAGCGCCGATTTATCCGCCTCAGCTTCCGCGATCGCCAATCGGAGCAGGATTTCTCCGTCCGACACCTTTCCGACATAGATGATTTCCAGCGAGCGATCGCCGACTTTCATTTTTGTGCTTGGGGCATGCCCATTGGGCGGCGGGCTCAAACAAGCTGCAAGTTCTGATGGCACCGTGAAAGCTCCGGCGGCGTCATCACTGAACACCTCCCTGAGCAGACGGGTCGCCTGGGGCGTGCTCCAGACCGTGCGACCGGTGCTATCGACAGCGATGAGGAAGCGCCCGGTCAGATCCAGGGCTGTGCGAGCGCTCCGTACGCTTTGGGCGGTGGCAAGGTGGCGCTGTATCCGGGGCAACAATTCGTCAGGAATCACGGGCTTGGTCACGTAATCGACGCCGCCGGCCTGAAAGCCGCGGATAATATCCTCGGACTCACTCAGTCCGGTCATGAAGATGACCGGCAGATCGACATAAAAATTATTGGCCTTGAGCCTCCGGCAGGTCTCAAATCCGTCGATGCCGGGCATCACGGCATCCATCAGGACCAAGTCCGGCGCGACGCGATCCACCAGGGTCATGGCGGCCAGACCATTGAGGGCCACCAGCACGGTGAACCCCGCGTCTTCAAGCGCGTCGGTGAGGAAATTCAGGGATTCCACCGAATCGTCGACGATCAACAGCGTCTCGCGACTCTTCATGTGTGCGGCCCTAGTTCGATAAATTCTGAAAGGACCGCGATATATTGCGGAAAATCCAGATCTCGCGACAACGGCTCGAGGCGATCGACCAGCCACCGGTAGTCCTGCGACTGGGACGCAATGTCCGACAGCTTCTCGCGAATGCCGCGGACATAGCCAATTTCACCGAGCCGACGCAGGTCGATCAGTTCACGCAGATGCGGCAGCCTGCGGTCGATCAGCGCGACGTCAGTGCCGTCGCGGGCACCGTCGGGAGTCTCGGAGTCAGTGTCCACGATCCATTCGATATCCAGCAGATCGGCGATGGTCTGCAACAGGCTCCCGATATAGAAGGGCTTGATATGCGCGGCGTCGTAATGCTTGGTCGCGGCGCGCTTGGCGTCAATCTCGAAGGCGCTGCCCGAAAGCATGACGATGCGCGTCGAGGGTGACACCCGTTCGCGAAGCTCGGCCGCCACGTGCCATCCGCTCATTCCCGGCATCGCGATGTCGAGCAGGACGAGGTCCGGCCTTTGCTCCCGCGCGATGTCCAGGCAGGCGATACCCGAATCGACGACGGTCACCCCAAAGCCCAGCGGACCAAGAATCTCGACCATGATCGCGCAATGGGTTCGGTCGTCGTCGGCGACCATGATCGAGCGCCGGCGGCCTTTATAGCCCCTGATATTGGCGTGCGATTTCGGCGGCGCGCTCGGATAAGTCACCTCCGAAAGCAGCAAGCGCACGTTGAAAACGCTGCCCTTGCCAAGCTCACTGGTGAGGCCGATCTTGCCTCCCATGACCTGTACCAGCATCTTGGTGATCGTGAGACCTAACCCGATCCCCGGAACAGCCGCGCCGTTCGGCTGCTGGACGCGTTCGAAGGGTTCAAAAATCCGGACTTGATCCTCGGGGCGAATCCCCGGCCCGGTATCGGATACCTGGATTTCGGCGAACATGTTTCGATAGCGGATTTGAAAGGAAACACGACCTCGCTGGGTGTATTTTACCGCGTTGGACAAAAGGTTGATGACAATCTGCCGCAACCGCCGCCCGTCACCATACACAGCCTGCGGAATCGGACCCAGGATATCGAAGTGAAACTCGATGCCTTTGGTGTTGGCCTGAAGCCGGAACATGTCCGCGAGCTGTTCCAGTATCTCGCGAAGATGCAGTTCCTCGCGGTGCAGATAAAGCTGTCCGGACTCGATCTTGGAAATATCCAAAAGCCCATCGACCAGCCCCGACATGTGCTCGGCGCTGCGACGAACCACATTGATGGCATTCTTGCGATGCGCCGGAATCGATGGATCGTTGGTCAGGATCTGACCATAGCCGAGCACCGCGTTGAGCGGCGAGCGCAGCTCGTGGCTGATGCCGATCATGTAACGGCTCTTGGCGAGATTGGCCGCCTCGGCTACGTCCTTGGCCTTCTGCAGCTCCGCGTTCGACGCCTGCAATGCGGCATCGGTGCGGGTATGGGCGTCGATTTCCTCGATCAGCAAGGTGGTTTGCCGTTCGGATTCTTCCTGTGCCAGGGTGCGGCTCTCGCGGGC
>NZ_JBEKCZ010000130.1:0-14936 GCF_050014615.1 Bradyrhizobium sp.
GCAGCAGCTGGAACCCCTGAGGGAACGGCGGCTGCGCTTTGCCGGTGGTGACGATCTCGGCGACGATTTCCAGGCCGCGAAGCAGATCGACGGAGCGGTAAGGTTTGGCGAGGCAGGCGTCACCGTTGATCAGCGCGACCTGCGACATGTTGCCGGTGACATAAAGGATACCGGGCCTGCCACAGGGTGGCAGTTGAGCTGCGACATCTGTCCCGAGCCCGCCGTCGGCCAGCCGCAGATCGAGGATGACAAGGTCAGGTTTGGACTGCGCTGCGAGCGCGACCGCATCGGGGACGGTGCGGGCGATGCCGCTAACCTCGTAACCGTGCCCGACAAGGATCTCCTCGGCGAAATCCGCCAGCATGAGGTCGTCCTCGACAATCAAGACCTTGAGCATACGCTGTCCTCCAGCCGACGGCTCGATCGAAATTCGAGCAGCGGCTTATGAAGAAAATCCAATCGTTCGTGCTGGACGACCCGCGTGCCGGTCGTCCAAAGAACGCCAGACCACAACTGCTGAATATAGGGATTGAGCGCGCGGTACCGCCGCCTTATGAATTCAATAGAGAGCAGCGCGAATGGTTCCGAGATTCTGGCATGTCTGCTTCCGCAGAGCATGTCCGACTTTGCCGTCGGGTGAGCAATATTGACCACTAAGCGAACAAGCGGTCTTGATCAAACCGATGAGGCAGCGCAGACCGGCGACCTTATCTCTCTTCCGAGACCACGTTGTTGCAGACGTAGCAGCGGAAAATTCGAAGCGCCGTGCTGCCAAACATGAACGGAAGGTCGCTCAAATGCGTCATCTGCGCCTTGCATTTGTCGCAAATGCGCGAGGGGCCAGTCGATTGGCCGGGGTTTAAAGGCGGGTTCGAACCGGGAGATGCCATGATAGCTTGCAACCGAGGAATCGATAGCGGTGGCTACCACGGGGCGCCGTCGATCCAGAGAGCTATAGTGCTCACCTCGCCGCCTTTTTTGAACCTTCGCGCATCGCGCGGTGGTCACATGCCGTAAATGGCCAATTCGGTGTCAGCGAGATCTCCGAGGCGAGGCCGGTGCGGGCCCTTGTAATATTTGCGGCCCCGCGCCTCGCTGTAGATGCCGGGCAATCCCGCCACAGCTGCCGTCGCATCCACGATAATGATCGGTTTTCCCCGCCACAGCAGATAACGCCCGATCGCACCGGCGCAGTTGATGTAATCGGCGATGCTGCGGCAATAGCCGAGCTGCATGGCGGGCAGCGGGATGAAGCCGCGGCGTTTTCTCAAAGGAAAGAATATGAAAGGAAGCGCGGCTTCAGCGGTTCGGCACACCAGGCTGAGGCAGCCATATTGCGCGTGGCGCTTGAGCATCTCAAGATCCGCCTCGGGCAGGCCGGCGACGGAAAGTGTGGCCGGTGTAACCGCTTCGACCGTCTTGATGCGTCCGCTTCGCAACAAGGCCGGCACGGAAAAATACAGGCCGCGGCAATACGGCGCAAAACCCTGCGCTTCGAGGATCGGCCATGTCGCAGCCGCGGGCGTGACGTTGAAATAGGTAATTTCCCTGCGCTTCTGCGTCATCGAAGCGAACAGCGCCGCATAATTGCGGAATTCCGGATCGACATACCAGCTCGAAACGTTGCAGCAGGTCGCGGTTTCGCCGTCGCTGATCTTGTTCGAATAGATCATCAAGAGGCAGCCGACCGGCAGGCCGTCGTTCTCGAGCAGGTAACCGTAGCGCGGCGTGCCCGGCGGGACAGTCCGCGCGCCTTGACGGCGCAGGCCACGCATCCAGTATTCGCGGCTGCGATGCTGGAAGCCCCGGGTCAGCAAATCGCCGATCGCGTCGAGATCGCTTTCCTGTATCTCGCGAAAACCGGGTTTGACGGCGAGCATCGTATTTACCAATGGACGTAAAAGATCAGGGAGCGACGGTATTGTTTCACATTTTCGCTCTATCATGCGCTCTCACAATTTAATGAGCAATTTAACGAGAAGGCGAAACAATCCATGTCGGTAAGGTTAAGGATTATTTCGGCGATCCAGCAGATTGCCGTCGAGCAGCAGGTCAATCTGCCGCCGCTCGATGATGATCTGTCGCTTCACGAGACCGGTTTCGATTCGCTGGGGTTCGCCATCCTGGTCGCGCGGCTTGAAGACGATCTCGGCATCGATCCGTTTACCATATCGGAGGATGCAAGCTTTCCTCTTACAATAGGCGACTTCATCAAGGCCTATGAAAATGTCCCCGCGTGAAATCTTCGCGCTGCGGGACTATCTTGACCCGCAGCTGAAGGGCCGCGGCCTTTCGGATCCGCGGCAGGTGGTGCAACTGACGGAGTTTGCCGGCGAAACCTGCCTTGAGGGCCGGCTCGCCGAGCTTTCCGGGCGGTCGGTACTGCTGGCGGTGGCGGATCAACTGGTATCCGCATTGGCGATGCTGGAGATTGATGGCGTGGCCCGGCGCATGCTGCTGTGTCCACCCGATCTCGGCGCCGAACACATTTCAACCCTGGTCGCAGATGCCGAGATCGATGCCGTCGTCACCGATCACCCGGCGCAATGGGCGGCGTCTGGAATCGAATTGATCGTGTCAGCGCAAGCGCCGATTCGGGCGGCGACACGCACACAAACCCAACGCGCGACCGAATGGCTGATGCTGACATCGGGCACCTCCGGCGTGCCGAAAATCGTCGGCCACACCCTGGAAGGACTGACCGGCGCGATCGTCGCGGATGGCCCGGCGCGGGGCGCGTCGCCGGTCTGGGCGACCTTCTACGACATCAGGCGCTACGGCGGCCTGCAGATATTCCTGCGCGCCATCATCGGCGGCGGTTCGATGGTGCTGTCGGAGCCGGGAGAGCCGGTCGCCGATTACGTGGCACGGCTGCACAAAAATGCGGTTTCGCATATTTCCGGTACGCCGTCGCACTGGCGCAAGCTCCTGATGAGCGGATCGGCTTCGGAGTTTTCTCCGCGTTACGTTCGCCTGTCGGGCGAGATTGCCGACCAGGCCGTGCTGGACGGGTTGAGCCGCGCCTTTCCGGCCGCCTCGATCGGTCACGCCTATGCGTCGACCGAGGCCGGTGTCGGTTTTGCCGTCAACGATGGCCTTGAAGGTTTTCCCGCCGACCTGATCGGCGTGAACCGCGACGGCGTCGAGATGAAGGTCGAGGACGGATCGCTGCGAATTAGATCGAAGCGGACGGCGCATGCCTATGTCGGCCGCCAGGCGGCGGCCCTGACCGACGCGCAGGGATTCGTCGACACCGGCGACATGGTCGAGCGGCGCGGGGAGCGGTACCACTTCGTCGGCCGGCGCGGCGGCATCATCAATATTGGCGGCCTCAAGGTTCATCCCGAGGAAATCGAGGCGGTCATCAACCGGCATGCCGAGGTGCGGATGTCCCGCGCCAGATCGCGCCGCAGCCCGATCACCGGCGCCATCGTGGTCGCCGATGTGGTCCTGGCCGATGGCGACGGCGCCAGCCGGAGTGACGCAATCCGTAACGAGATTTTGGCTGAGTGCAGGGCATCGCTGGCAGCCCACAAGGTCCCTGCCGTGATCCGCTTCGTGGCATCGCTCGATGTGACGGCGGCCGGAAAGCTGGCCCGACACGATGCATAATGTTCTGGTCACCGGAGGAAGCCGCGGCATCGGCCTTGCCATCGTGCGAAGGATTGCCGCCGCCGGCTACAATGTGATCGCGGTGGCGCGGAGCGAAAGCGACGCCTTGCGCGAGACGATCGGCGACGTCGTCAAGCAAGGTAGCGGCGGCCTTCACTTTCGGGCGTTCGACCTCAGCGACACCGATGCCATTCCGGCCTTCGTGAAAGGCTTGCGCGACGAATTCGGCGCGATTTACGGCCTCGTCAACAATGCCGGGATCGGCACCGAGGGCCTGCTCGCGACCATGCACAATAGCGAGATCGAGGCGTTGCTGCGCCTCAATGTCCTCTCCCCGGTCATTCTGACAAAATATGTGGTGCGGCACATGATGGCCGATGGCGCCGGCCGCATCATCAACATGTCGTCGGTCATCGCGACCACAGGATATAACGGCCTGTCGGTCTACGGCGCCACCAAGGCCGCGGCGACGGGCTTTACCCGCTCGCTGGCACGCGAGGTCGGCAAGCTCGGGATCACCGTGAACGCGATTGCGCCGGGCTTTGTCGATACCGAATTGACCCAGAGCCTGTCGGACGATCAGCGCAAGCGCATCGCCGGCCGCAGCGCGCTGCGCCGGCTGCCCGAGACCGATGATGTCGCCAGCATGGTCGAATATCTGCTGGGCGACGGCGGCCGTAACATCACCGGCACTGTGTTGACGATCGACGCCGGCAATACGGCGTAAGCTGAGCCCGGTCGTTTCGGTCCTGGGCTGGGTCGGAGTTTCAAATCCCGTCCCCGGCCCCCGGCAAGGGCCGATCCTTCGCCTTTCCGGCCGCTTGCCTCCATCAGGGACATTGCTATATCGGATTTTTCCGCCACCTTGCGTCCCTCACCGCGAAGCGAGATCGATCATGACCGCGAATACCGATACCGCAGCCGAATCCCAGCCATTCCAGGCCGAGGTCGCCGAACTGCTGCACCTGATGGTGCACTCGGTCTATTCGGAGACCGATATTTTCCTGCGTGAATTGATCTCGAACGCGTCGGATGCCTGCGACAAGCTGCGCTATGAGGCGATCGCGGCCCCCGATCTGATCGCCGACGGCGAGGCCCCCCGAATCCGCATCGCGCCGGACAAGAAGGCCAATACGCTCAGCGTCATCGACAGCGGCATCGGGATGGACCGGCAGGAGCTGATCGACAATCTCGGCACCATCGCGCGTTCCGGCACCAGGTCGTTTCTGTCGCGCCTGACCGAGGCCAAGGAGGGGGCTGGGCTGATCGGCCAGTTTGGCGTCGGATTCTACGCGGCCTTCATGGTCGCCGATCGCATCGTCGTCACCAGCCGCCGCGCCGGCACCGACCAGGTCTGGACCTGGTCGTCTTCGGGCGGCAGCGGATTTGAAATTGCGCCCGCCAGCGAGGAGGACGCCCGCCGCGTCACGCGCGGCACCGAGATCGTGCTGCATCTCAAGCCGGAGGCCGTAAAATATCTGGAGACCTACGAGATCGAGCGCATCGTCGGCGCCTATTCCGACAACATCCAGTTTCCGATCGAACTCAAGCCGGAAGACGGCGAGCCGCGTCAGATCAATTCCGCGAGCGCGCTGTGGCAGCGGTCAAAATCGGAGCTGACGCCGGCGGATTACACCCAGGCCTACCGGGCGATCGCCGGCGCCTTCGACGACCCGGCGATGACGCTGCATTATCGCGCCGAAGGGCGTCAGTCCTATGCCGTTCTGCTGTTCGCGCCGTCGACAAAGCCGTTCGATCTGTTCGAGCCGTCGCGCAAGGGGCAGATAAAACTCTATGTCCGCCGCGTCTTCATCGCCGACGATGCCGAGCTGTTGCCGGCCTATCTGCGCTTCATTCGCGGCGTGATCGACAGTGAGGATCTTCCGCTCAATATCTCCAGGGAGATGCTGCAGAACAATCCGCAGCTCGCGCAAATCCGCAAAGCGGTGACCGGCCGCGTGATCGGAGAGCTGGAAAGCCTGAGCGAGAAGGAGCCCGAGAACTTCGCCAGGATCTGGGACGCATTCGGTGCTGTGATCAAGGAGGGGATCTGGGAGGATTTCGAACGCCGCGAGAAATTGCTGGCGCTGTCGCGCTTCACCACGACCGCGGGCGAGAAGCGGTCGCTGAAGCAATATGCCGAGGACTTGAAGCCGAACCAGACCGAGATCTATTATCTCACCGGCGACAGTCTCGAGCGGCTGAAGTCCAATCCCAAGCTGGAATCGGCCACGGCCCGCGGCATCGAGGTTTTGCTGCTGACCGATCCGGTCGATGCATTCTGGACCGCGGCCCCGCTCGATTTCGGCGGCAAGCCGCTGAAATCGCTGAGCCAGGGCGATATCGACTTCGGATTGATTCCGCTGCTTGACGACAAGGCCCAAGACGACAGAGACGAAAAGCCATCCGGTCCGGATGAGGCCGCAACCATCGCCGAAATCAAGGATGTGCTGGGGGAGCGGGTGTCCGAGGTGCGAGCCTCGCAGCGGCTGACCACCAGTGCGTCATGCCTGGTGGCGGGCGGCAATGGCCGGGACCGTCAGCTCGAGCGATTGCTGGCGCAGCAGAACAAAGGCGCGGGGGTCAAGCCGGTCCTCGAGATCAACATGCGCCATCCGCTTGTCACGGCCATTGCCGGGGCAGGCGACGCGGCTGCGGACATCTCGTTTCTGCTGCTGGAGCAGGCGCAAATCCTCGACGGTGAATTGCCGGAAGACACCGCCGCTTTTGCCGCCCGGCTCAATCGGCTGGTGCTGCGCGGGATGGCGTAGGGAGTCGAAAATACGGTCGCGGGTTCACACGGGACAATTCAGGCGCTTGCCCTGAATGCCCTTTGTGCCGGGGAGTTTTTTGTATTTCAATAGGTCGACGCGAACCCATCTTCAGATTTGGCCGTATCTCTAGCCGCATCTGAGCAACGGTCTCAACTTCGGACGGCCCCGCGCCAATGACCACGCCAGGCGGTAGCGACCCATTCTACGGCAGTATTGCGGTCTTTCGTGGCTTCGCCAGCCTGATGGACCCGGCGCTGTATTCGCCGCTGCCGGATGACTGGAGCATCGGCGTCGCCGATATCGTCGAGTCGACCAGGGCCATCGCGGAGGCGCGTTACAAGGCGGTCAACGTGGCCGGTGCCGCGGTCATCGCTTCCGTCACCAATGCGCTGGAGGGACACGAGTTTCCCTTCGTGTTTGGCGGCGATGGCGCCAGCTTCGCGGTGGCGCCGGACGATCTAGAGCGCGCCCGAGAGGCACTGGCGGCGACCGCGATCTGGGTCAAGGAGGATCTCGACCTCGAGATGCGCGTGGCACTGGTGCCGGTCGCCGCGGTGCGGGCGCAGGGCCTCGATGTTCGCGTCGCCCGCTTCGGGCCGTCGGCCAATCTTTCCTATGCGATGTTTTCCGGTGGCGGTCTCGGCTGGGCCGAAGCCGCGATGAAGCGCGGCGAGTTCGCGGTGCCGATGGCGCCGCCGGGCACGCAGCCCGATCTCACCGGGCTGTCCTGCCGGTTCGAAGAAATTCCCTCCGTGCGCGGCGTCATCCTTTCGGTTCTGGTGGTGCCGGCGCGAGGCGCCGATCCGAACGCCTTTCGCAAGCTGATCGAAGACCTCATCGCGCTGGTCGAGCGCAGTCCGGATTCCGGACGGCCGGTCCCACCGGGCGGGCCGCCGCTGCGCTGGCCGCCGGCCGGCAACGAACTCGAAGCCCGGGCCAAGCGTGGCGGATCGCTGTTGAGGCGGCGCGCCTTTGTGCTCGCCTACACGCTGTTCGCCTATCTGGTGATGCGCTTTGGCATCAGCGTCGGCGGCTTCGTGCCGAAAACCTATGTGCAGCAGGTGGTGGAGAATTCAGACTTCCGCAAATACGACGACGGCTTGCGGATGATTCTCGATTGCACGCCGGAACTGGAGCGCGCGCTGACGCAGCGCCTCGTGGCCGCGACGGCGATCGCGCGATATGGCCTGCACCGGCAGGATGCGGCGATGATGACCTGCTTTACGCCATCGGCGCTGCGCAGCGATCATGTGCATTTCATCGACGGCGCGCGCGGCGGTTACGCCTCGGCGGCGACGGCGCTGAAGGCGATGCCGGCCTGATTTCAGCGCGTGGTCCGGCTCCAGGTCTCTCCGCCGCAAAACCCGCCGACGCAGCCTTCGACCTTCAGCGTATCGGGTCCCGCGACCGCGATGCTGCTTGCATAGGTCTTGCCGTCATCGGCGTTGTAGATCTGGCCCGACCATTTGCCCGCCCCGGCGGGCCGCATGCCGGCGAACAACGAAAGCCCGATGATCGGGCGTCTGGCCAAAGCCGGGTTGGAATTCTTGTCGTCGATCTGCGGTTTCCCGGTTGCGGGATCGATCGGGTCCTTCAGCCAGACGACGACGCCGCAAATCCCTCCACCGCATTTGCTGACGCGCACCTTTGCATCACCCGCCTGCGTGAGCCAGATACCATCCGGTCCGCCGGCCTGTACCTTCGCCGGCACCGCGACAAGCAAAGCCATCAACATCGCAACCATGAAACCAGATCTGCAAGTCATCAACCGCTCCTGAAGAGACAGAAATGCATAGCAATAAATCGAATTTGTGCAATGCCAGATGCCGGGGGTCTGCCGGTCATTTCGCCCGGCTTGTTTACTCCGGCTCATTTGTCGCAGCGCATCGGGCGAACGGACAAGGCGATGCCCAGGCGGGGCCTGACGCCACCCCTGCGACATGCCTGGTCGTCACCAGGGCAGGCCGCATAGGTCGATGACCCCGGTCGGCGGCGCGCGCTTGATGTGGTAGACATAGGGCGCGATGGCCTCGAAGCGAACGCGACCCGCGGGCTGTTCGCACCAGATCTCGCCGTCGAACGGCTTCCAGCCGCGGCCCATGTAGAACGGCGCGTTGTGCGGTTCGCAGAACAACAGCCCGAAATCGGTGGCGCCTTCGTCCTTCAGGACCTGAACCGCGGCATTGAGCGCGATGCTGGCGTAGCCCTTGCGGCGCAAGTCCGCGCGGGTCGCGACGCCACCGATGCCGCCGGCCTTGAACTTGCGGCCGTTCCAGGTGACCTCGCGGCGATAGATGCCGACATGGCAGACCACGCCTTCCGGCTCGGCCTGCACCAGCACGCGCAGGTCGGCATGGGCAGAGACAATGCCGGCCCAGGGCAGCGTTGCGACCACTTCGGGCGGCCAGACCGCGTTGAACAGCGGTTCGGCCATCGGCCAGGATGCGTCTCCGTTCAGAACGTCGATCTCGATGCTCATTGCACTTACCCCCGCGCGCGCTGCGCGTGCCCTTCATAAGCGTTACCTGGATGGCAAGTCACCGATTGCGATGTCACAACGGGTATATTTTTGGGGTTCGGGCCCCAAAGTCGGCACAGGCGGAATCGGTGATCGAGATCACAGACAGGGCTGACGCCTTGCTGTCATATTGGCAAATGATATGGTTTCTGCGATTGGAACCCGGGAATAGTGATGCGCCGGCTCGCCGCTCTCGCCGCTGTTGCGTTGGCAGGTTGCCTTGCCAGCCAATCCGCCTTCGCGGAGAAGCGCATTGCGTTCGTTGTCGGTAACTCCAATTACCAGAACGTCGTCGCGCTCACCAATCCGGCCAACGATGCGGTGGCCATCACCGAGATGTTCCGGAAGGCGGCTTTCGACGTCGTCGAGTCCCGGCGCGATCTCAAGAATGCGGAAATGCGGCGTGCGTTGCGCGACTTCACCGAGAAGGCGCGGGACGCGGATATCGCGGTGATCTATTACGCGGGTCACGGCATCGAGGTGGACGGCACCAACTATCTCGTTCCGGTCGACGCCGCGCTCGAACGCGACACCGACGCCTATGATGAAGCGATCTCGCTGGACAGGATTCTTCAGGCGATCGAGCCCGCCAAGCAGTTGCGCCTCGTCATTCTCGACGCCTGCCGCGACAATCCGTTCGCCAAGAATATGAAGCGGACGGTGTCGTCCCGCTCGCTCGGCCGCGGGCTTGCCGGCGTCGAGCCGGCCCGACCGAACACCTTGATTGCGTTTGCCGCGAAAGGCGGGTCGACGGCTTCGGACGGCGACACCAGGAACAGTCCGTTCACCACCGCCTTGCTGAAATATCTGGCCAGGCCAGGTCTCGAGCTCGGCAAGGCATTCCGGCTGGTGCGCGACGATGTGATGAACGCCACCGGCAACAAGCAGGAGCCCTTCGTCTACGGATCGCTCGGCGGCAATGATGTCGCGCTGGTTCCTGCGCCGGCATCGCCGCCGGTCGCGAGCGCGAACGTGGATATTCGCCGCGACTATGAACTGGCCGAGCGCGTCGGAACCAAGGAAGCCTGGGACTCCTTTGTGGCAGCCAACCCGTCCGGCTTCTACTCCGACCTTGCCAGGGCCCAGCGCAACAAGCTCGCCGCCGAAACCGCGCGGATCGCCGCGACCGAAAGAGCCCGCGGCGCCGCCGAAGAACAGGCGCGGCTGACCGCCGAAAAGAAAAAGCAGATTGAGGAGGCGAGGGCGGCCGCCGCTCAGGCCAAAGCCGCCGAAGATGAACGATTGGCGGCCGAGAAAGTCCGGCGCGAGGCCGAGAAGGCGAAAAAGCCGGAGGAAGCAAAAGTCGCGTCAGCCGAACAGGCCGTGCCGAAGGAAGATCGGCCCAATGCCGACAAGCCTGCCGATCCCGCGGTCGCGGCGCTGACGCCCCCGGGCCAGGCGGCTCCGGAGGCACCGAAGGCCGATCAACCGGCGTTGCAGGATATTGCCCGCCTGCTGCAGTCCGAACTCAAGCGGGTCGGATGCAAGACCGGCGAGATCGACGGCGAATGGAACGCCGCGGCCCGTCGGGCGCTTTCGTCCTTCAACGACAGGGCCGGGACCAGGTTCGACGTCAAACTCGCCAGTCTCGATGCGCTCGATGCGGTTCGCGCCAGAACGGGTCGGGTTTGCCCGCTCGATTGCGACCGTGGATTCCGCGCCGAGGGGGATCGTTGCGTGAAGATCACCTGCGATAGCGATCAGGTTCTGGGGCCGAACGGGACCTGTCGCCCCCGCCCGGAACGCGCACCAAGGGTTGAGGCGCATCGCGAGCGAAGCTCACCCGCCGCATCATCGGGGCGCGGCAAATGCTTTGCCTTCAACGGCAAGCAGGTTTGCGAATAGCCGACGTTATTTTGGGTTTGAAGGCGATTGGGGCCGCGCCAACCAGGGGTGCGGCCTTGTTGACCTGTCCGGCGTCGCTCAATAGGCGGTGCATTCGCTGTGGGTGATTTGCGGGCGGGCGCAATAGGAAAGCCCGGAGCCGTTGTAGAACGTGTATTGCCTCTTGCCGGGCTTGAGTCTGTTTTCGATAGTCATCGAACACGCGCTTCCGCGCACCGTCATATTGATAATAATGACGTTGTTCGGATAATCGCGGACCGCGCGAAGGGTGTGTTTTCCGAGCACATGAAGGGATGCCGAACCACCGGGTGCCTCCGTCGGGGCAGCGCCCAGGGTGGCGTTCAAACGCACTTTCCCCTCCACGGTGGAGTCCATATCAAGCGTGGCGCTGCGGTCGACGGAGAGTTCGCCAGTGCCTTCACCGTGGACCGGAAAATTCCGAACCGGCGGATTGTCGCAATTGGCTAATCCGTCAAAGCTGAACTTGGCGCGAAGCAGGGTGCCGGCCGCTTCACTCGCCACCGGCATCATCAGGGTCGAGGCCACAACGGCCGCGGTGACAAGAATGGCTCTGTATTTCATGGGTTCTGATCCTTTAAATATCTCATTCCCAATAATGTTTTGAGTTTAATTCGATGCGGCGAGATTTGACAATATGTGCGCCGCCGCCGATCCGGGCGTCATATGCGTTTCCAGAAGCCCCGCGTTTCCCGAAATTGCGGTGTTTAAGATCGAAGGAACCTTCTATAAGGGTTCCCGTTAAGCCACGTCTCCCATCATTTCGGACATGACCCATGACCTTCACGCTTCCCAACCTTCCCTATGCCTATGACGCGCTTGCGCCCCATATGTCGAAGGAAACGCTGGAATATCACCACGACAAGCATCATCAGGCCTATGTGACCAACGGCAACAATCTGCTGAAAGGCACCGAATTCGAGGGCAAGTCGCTCGAGGAGATCGTCAAAGGCTCGTTCGGCAAGAATGCGCCGCTGTTCAACAATGCCGGCCAGCACTACAACCACCTGCATTTCTGGAACTGGATGAAGCCAAATGGCGGTGGCGCCAAATTGCCCGGCCGTCTGGAAAAGAAGATCACCGAGGACCTCGGCGGGCTTGAGAAATTCAAGACCGATTTCGCCGCCGCCGGCGTCGGCCAGTTCGGTTCAGGCTGGGCCTGGTTGTCGGTCAAGAACGGCAAGCTGGAAATCTCCAAGACGCCCAATGGTGAAAACCCGCTGGTGCACGGCGCCACGCCGATCCTCGGCGTCGACGTCTGGGAGCACTCTTATTACATCGATTATCGCAATCGCCGCCCGGACTATCTGAAGGCGTTTGTCGATCATCTGGTGAACTGGGAATATGTCGACCAGCTGTTCTCGAAAGTCTGATCTGACCTGTTGAAAATCCGAAGAGGGGCGGCGGCATCGAGCTGCCGCCCTTTCGCTTGTCCCGCCGCGTCGTTGTGCTTGTGGGGATCACGGGCCGGCCCCACGCTGCCTCGCCATTTGGCGTGAAACCTGTGGAATGGCGCCCATCGCCTCCGTAGACAGAGGTAATGTTATAATATAACATTTCGGCATGGCGCCTTCCGATCCCCATCACCACGGCCATGATCACGCCCACACGCATGCGCACAGCCATGGCCCGGCTTCGCCGCATCCGGCGCAAGTGGCGCCGTGGTCGATCCTGCGCATGACCGTGGTCTCCCGCGTCGGTGCGGCGCTCGCCGTCAGTGCCGGGCTGTGGGCCATCGTCTGGCTGGCGATGAGGTGAGCATGGCCGCGCAACTGCAATTCAATGATGTCACGCTGGGCTATGACCGGCATCCGGCGGTGCACCACCTCAACGGCGAGGTCGCGCCTGGCGCCTTGCTCGCGATCGTCGGCCCCAATGGCGCCGGCAAGTCGACGCTGTTTCGCGGCATCGTCGGCATCCTCAAGCCGCTGGCGGGCGCCATCCTGACCGGCGATCTCGATGTCAGGGATATCGCCTATCTGCCGCAGAGCGCGGATATCGACCGCAGCTTTCCGATCTCGGTGTTTGACTTCGTCGGCACCGGGCTGTGGCGCTCCACCGGGTTTTTCGGCGGCATGGGCGACAGGCGGTCGCGCGAAAAAATCGCGCAGGCGCTGGCCGCGGTGGGCCTCAGCGGTTTCGAGAACCGCGGTATCGGTACGTTGTCCGGCGGGCAGATGCAGCGGCTGCTGTTTGCTCGGGTGCTGCTGCAGGACGCCCGCCTGATCGTGCTCGACGAGCCCCTCAATGCCATCGACGCCAAAACCTCTGACGATCTGCTGGCGCTGGTGCGGCGCTGGCACGCCGAAAAGCGCACGGTGCTGGCGGCGCTGCACGACATGGATCTCGTGCGCGCCAACTTCCCCGAAACCCTGCTGCTGGCGCGCGGGCCGGTGGCATGGGGCAAGACCGCCGACGTATTGACCGCGGAGCATCTTCTGGAGGCCCGCCGGATGTGTGAAGCGTTCGACGATAGTGCTGGCGCCTGCCTGGTCCACGATGTGCCGTCGCGGGCCGCCTGAACTTTATGAAACGACAGCATGATGATTTATGATGCGCTGATCGCGCCCTTTACCGAATTCGAATTCATGCGCCGGGCGCTGGCGGCGGTGATCGCGCTGGCGCTGGGCGGCGCGCCGATCGGCGTGTTTCTGATGCTGCGGCGGATGAGTCTGGTCGGCGACGCCATGGCGCATGCCATCCTGCCGGGCGCCGCGGTCGGCTTCCTGCTGTCAGGCCTCAATCTGTTTGCGATGACGGCGGGCGGATTGATCGCCGGCTTCACGGTGGCGATTCTCGCCGGTGTGGTGGCGCGCACCACAGAGCTGAAGGAAGATGCTTCGCTGGCTACGTTCTATCTGGCCTCGCTGGCACTGGGCGTCACGATTGTTTCCATCAAGGGCACCAATATCGATCTGTTGCACGTGCTGTTCGGCAACATCCTGGCGATGGACGACCCGACATTGCTGGTGATCGCGTTCAACGCCACCATTACGCTGATCGTGCTGGCGGTGATCTACCGGCCGCTGGTGATCGAAAGCGTTGACCCGGTGTTCCTGCGCACCGTGAGCCGCGCCGGCGCGCCCGCGCATCTGGCGTTTCTCGCGCTGGTCGTCGTCAACCTCGTCAACGGCTTTCAGGCGCTCGGCACCCTGCTGGCGGTGGGGCTGATGATCTTGCCCGCAGGCATTGCCCGGTTCTGGTCGCGCGACATGACCGGCATGATCTGCATTGCGGTGGTGAGCGCGATCGTCTCGGGCTATGCCGGACTGGTATTGTCGTTCCAGACCAAAGTACCGTCGGGGCCTGCGATCATTCTGGTGGCGGCGGCTCTGTATATGGCCTCGGTGTTGTTCGGCAGTGTCAGCGGCGTGATCCGGCAGATGTTTCCCGGCCGCCACCTCGAAGCGTAGCGGCGAACCGATGCGGCGGCTTCAACTACTTTGGCTGATTTGTCTGGTGCTCGTGACGTCGGCCGTTCCACTGCGTGCGCAGGAGCGTTTAAACGTCGTCGCCAGCTTTTCGATTCTCGGCGACTTCGTTCGCAATGTCGGCGGTGAGCGCGTCAGCGTGACTACCTTGGTGGGCCCCGACGGCGACGTGCACGTCTATACGCCGGCGCCGGCGGATGCCAAAAAGATCGCGGAGGCGAAGCTCCTTGTCATCAACGGTTTCGGTCTGGAGGGCTGGCTGCCGCGGCTGCTGCAGGCCGCAGGCAGCAAGGCGCCGATCATCACCGCGACCAAGGGTATCGCGCCACTCAAACTGGGCTCCGATGCCGATCCGCATGCCTGGCAATCGGTCGCCAATGCGAAGATATATGTCGCCAATATCCGCGATGCGCTGGTCGCCGCCGATCCGGCGGACGCGGAAATTTTCCGCGCCAATGCGGAAAATTATCTTAGGCAACTCGACGCGCTTGATCGCGACGTGCGCCAGGCCGTCGCGCAAATCCCGCTAGCCCACCGCAAGGTGATCTCCACCCATGATGCCTTCGGCTATTTCGCCGCCGGCTATGGCATCGATTTTATCGCGCCATTGGGCGTTTCCACCGAATCCGAGGCCAGCGCCCGCGACATTGCCGGAATCATTACCCAGATCAGGAATTCCGGGATTCCAGCGGTGTTTCTTGAGAATATCAGCGATCCCAGGCTGATGCGGCGTATCTC
>NZ_JBEKCZ010000131.1:0-25251 GCF_050014615.1 Bradyrhizobium sp.
CCGGTATCAGGATCGCTGCCCCCACGCCATGGAGATTTGCCGGCGCGACAAGCCGTGCCAGGAGGCTGTCGGGCAAGATCACGACGTGGCGTGTTTCGTATTCGGAGAGCACCGTGACGCCGCTGCTTGAAGTCGAGGGTTTGCGGAAAAGCTTCGCATTGACGGGGCCGCGGACCTGGGCCGCCCGGCTACGCGGCGAGCAGCCAGCGGTTCGGGCGGTCGACGGCGTCTCTCTTGCGATCGCCAAGGGTGAGACGCTTGGCCTCGTCGGCGAGTCGGGTTGCGGCAAATCGACGGTCGCCCGCTGCCTGCTGCGCGTGATCGAGCCGACGGCTGGCAGTATCCGCTTCGCCGGCGAGGAGATCACCGCGCTCGACGGACGGCAGCTTCGCAACACGCGACGCGCCATGCAGATGGTCTACCAGGACCCAGCAGCGGCGCTTAATCCGCGTTTCAGCGCACGACGCACAATCGAGGAGCCGCTCCGGCTGCATTTCAAGATGACGGCCGCCGAGCGGCGCGAGCGATTGGACGCGGTTATCGCTGACGTGGGCTTGGGAACCGATCTTGTCGAGCGCTATCCGCACGAGCTTTCCAATGGGCAACGGCAACGCGTCAATATTGCGCGCGCTGTCGCCGCGCATCCCAGTCTCGTCGTCCTCGACGAACCGACCTCGGCTTTGGACGTATCGCTGCGTTCGCGCATCATCCTTCTTCTCGAGGCGCTCCAGAAACGGCTTGGGCTCTCCTTTCTCTTCATCTCTCACGACATTGCCACCGTGAAGTATTTAGCGCATCGCATCGCTGTCATGTATCTTGGCGTGATTGTTGAGGAGGCCGACAGCGCCTCGCTGTTCGCCGCTCCGCGTCATCCCTATACGCGTGCGCTGCTGTCTTCGGTTCCCGTGCCGGATCCGGATTTTCGTCATGAGCGGCTGGTGCTGAATGGCGAGATTCCGAGCCCCACAAAGGCTTTCGTGGGATGCAGGCTGCGCAGCCGCTGCCCGCTCGCCGAGGCGGTTTGCGCTGAGCCGGTTCCTCGGCGCGAAGTGGCCCCGGGCCACTACGTTCTATGTCATTTGGCCTAGCGGCTTCTTGCGCACAAAGCCGAGATGCCTCGTCGAAGAAGAATGCGTTCGACGAGATGATCCATGATCCGATTGCGCATTCTCAACGGGTCCGCTCGGATAAACCGAAACTCGAATGCGCAAAGCCAACTCAATAGCGCGCGTTGGGATCACAGGCGTAGTGATAAGCGTTCGGCGTCCACACGAAGCAGTTGCCACTCTCGTTGTATGCGTACCATGGCACCTGCCAATTAGGCCGCTCACGACGCCAATCAAAGGAGCCATTTGAGATGTAGACATTTCCGCCGTATTGGTAGCGATGATCGCGGTGCATTCCAAAGTCACGATCGCCGGCCATCGCGGGAGTTGCGAGTGTAAGCGAAAGTGCGATTGCTCCAATCAATCTGAGGTTAGCCACAACATATTCTCCTCTCACCAGGCGAGTGCAATCCGACAGGATTCGCTCGGAGCGATCCTTCACGTGACCAAACGCCAGCGTTTTAAACGCGATTTCCTATGGACCTGACATAGGATTGCATTTCACCAACGCCACTAAATTGCATTTTAAGAGCAGCGATATCGCTCGTAATGATCTGACGCGGATCAGCGCATAACCTCGAATAGAGATTGCGATGACTCCAGAGCAAGAATCGCTTTGGTCTCGGCGGCACAAGCCAAGGAGAACAATGCCACAGCAAAGAGCGCCAACTTGAAGTATGGGCCGTTAATTTTTTCGAGAACAGCAGGACTCCTTTTGCGTGTGGAACGGATGATCTTTGCAACGCGGTGCATAACGCTATTCCTCATGGCGCAACATTCCTTATGTCGGCCGGGCCACGGCAACCGTGTGTTTGGGGATCGCTAACGCGACCCCTACCGCAGCCGCCAACGAGAGCGCTTGGGGATCCACTGGGCCATGTGATGCCCGGCGGCTGGGCTTGATTATCGGCGCTCACCACGCTCGAAAAGGCCGGCCTGGTTTGAAAGGACCCGATGGCTTGGCTAGTTGACCAAGTTGGGACCGCGAGAGCTATCACCAACATCGGGAAGCGGATGCGGCGAAACACCGGGGCCAAAATCTTAGTCTCCAAAGTGAGGATCGGCTTGTTTGAATAGCTTGCGTGCGAGCGGCCGAAATCCGCGGAGCACCGATGCGGGCGTGATAGCTGCGCGGCTATCGGAATCCGACGCTCGTCCCGTGATCGAATTCATCTTGGCTGAGGACGGTATGGTTGCGGTAAAACGCACGGCTTTCGGTTCATCCTTTGTAATCGATGGGTACAATGCTTCGCGCGGGCGCAACGGAGAATTAAATTGGGGTTTAAGCAATTCAAACTGAATCGATGCGGGGTGACCCACTCGATCTCAGCGAGAGCGACGAAACGGACTCTTGGTTCGAGCCCGTCGCAACTCGGTGCCCATCGCGATTGTAATGGGTCCAGCAACGGGCCGGTTGGCTAACCGCCGGCCGCGACCGTCTGTGCACGCAGCTCCCCAGGCTGAAAGTCTGTTCCGAGCGGGAGACGGAGCTGCTGCCACACTGAGACCATGGCCCCAGCCAATTGCTCGATTAGCCGAAGGTCATGCGCTGGGGTGGGGGTAATCCGTAATCGCTCGGTGCCACGGATGACCGTCGGATAATTGATCGGCTGGATGTAGATGCCGTGCCGGTTGAGCAGGAGGTCGCTCGCCTGCTTGCAAAGGTCGGGATCGCCGACCATGATAGGCACGATATGCGTCTGCGTCGCCATTACCGGCAGGCCGGCTTCCCGCAGCGCCGCCTTGGTCGCGGCTACCGCGGCATGTTGGGCCGCACGTTCTGCACCCGATGTCTTGAGATGAGCGATGGAGGCGGTCGCAGCCGCGGCTATCGCGGGTGGCAACGCCGTCGTGAAGATAAATCCGGGAGCGTGGGATCGGACGGCGTCCACAACAGCGCTGCTGCCGGCGATGTAACCGCCGAGCGTCCCGAAGGCCTTGGCAAGTGTTCCCTCGATGACGTCGATGCGCGCCATCACTCCGTCTCGCTCGGCGATGCCCGCGCCGCGTGGCCCATACATGCCCACGGCATGCACCTCGTCGAGATAGGTCATCGCGTTATAGCGTTCCGCTAGATCACAGATCGCCTTGAGTGGCGCGATATCGCCATCCATCGAATAGACGCTTTCGAAGACGATCAGCTTCGGGCGGCCGGGCGCCGCGCGCGCGAGTAGCTCCTGCAGGTGCTCAACGTCGTTATGGCGCCAGATCTGCTTGGCACATCCGGCCGCACGCACGCCTTCAATCATCGAATTGTGATTGTGCGCGTCGGACAGTATCAGGCAGTCCGGAAGGAGCCTCGCGATCGTCGCGATACCCGTTTGGTTGGAGACGTAGCCGGACGTGAAAACAAGTGCCGCTTCCTTGCCATGCAGGTCCGCAAGCTCGCCTTCCAGTTCCACCAGGGCTCGATTTGTACCCGAGATGTTGCGCGTCCCGCCCGCGCCCGCACCCATGCTGCGTGCGGCGGCGCACATCGCTTCGATGACCTTCGGGTGTTGGCCCATGCCGAGATAGTCGTTCGAGCACCATACCACGACTTCTCGGTTGCCGCTTGGGCCGCTCCAGCGCGCATAGGGGAACTGTCCCACTTTGCGCTCGAGGTCAGCGAAGACGCGATAGCGGCGCTCACGTTTCAGAGCGGCAATGGCAGATTCAAAACTCCCGTCATAATCGAAATAGTAGAACATTTCTGGGAATCCCTTTTGTTTGACTCATCCGCTGTGCCGCGCCGACAGGGCAGGGCCCGGTCGGCTTTAGCTTCACGCTTCCGCGACTGAACGACGCGCCCTGATCTTACCGGGCGCGCCAGCCGCAAGCTTTGCGAGTGCGTCGGCGACGCCCTTGCCGTAGGCCGGGTCCGCCTTTGAGCAGTTGGCCACATGGCGGTCCTGGATATGCTTGGTGGCCTGGCCGACCTGACGGGCCGTGTTTTCGAACAGCGTCTGTTTCTGCTGCGAATTCATCTTCCGGAAGAGGTCGCCCGGCTGTTGCCAGTGATCCTCATCCACCCGGTGATCCCAGTGGGCGGCTGCTCCGGTAATCTCGAGCGCCGGCTCGTTGAGCTGCGGCTGATCGGTCCACTCGCCCCGGCTGTTGGGGAAATAAGTCGGAGTTCCGCCGAGATTGCCGTCGGTGCGCATTGCGCCGTCGCGATGATAGCTGTGGAACGGACATTTCGGTGCGTTGACTGGAATGTGATGGTGATTGACACCCAGGCGATAGCGCTGCGCATCCCCATAGGAGAAGAGGCGTGCCTGCAGCATCTTGTCGGGCGAATAGCCGATGCCAGGTACGATGTTGGCGGGTGAGAACGCCGCCTGTTCAACTTCGGCGAAGACGTTTTCGGGGTTTCGGTGGAGCTCAAAATATCCGACTTCGATCAGCGGAAAGTCGCCCTTTGGCCATACCTTCGTCAGGTCGAAGGGATTGAACGGAAAAGCCTTCGCCTGCGCGTCTGTCATCACCTGGATGAAGAGTGTCCAGCGAGGGAAATCTCCGGCCTCGATGCTTTCGAAAAGATCCCGCTGATGAGTTTCGCGATCCTTGCCGACGAGCGCCTCGGCTTCGGCGTCCGTCAGGTTCTGGACGCCCTGCTGGGTACGGAAATGGAACTTGACCCAGATGCGCTCGTTCGCAGCGTTGAGGAAGCTGTAGGTGTGGCTGCCGAAACCGTGCATATGGCGGAAACTCCTGGGAATGCCACGCTCGCTCATGACGATCGTGACCTGATGCAGAGCTTCGGGTAGCAGCGTCCAGAAGTCCCAGTTGTTGTCGGCGCTGCGCATGCCGGTTCGCGGATCACGCTTGATGGCGTGGTTGAGATCGGGGAACCGCAGCGGGTCGCGGAAGAAAAACACCGGCGTGTTGTTGCCGACGACGTCCCAGTTGCCCTCCTCAGTATAGAACTTCAGCGCGTACCCGCGAATGTCGCGCTCGGCGTCGGCGGCGCCGCGCTCACCTGCGACGGTGGAGAAGCGGGCGAACATCGGGGTCTGCTTTCCGATCTGCGAAAAGATCTTGGCCTTGGTGTAGCGAGTAATGTCGTGCGTGACGGTGAAGGTGCCGTGGGCGCCGGAGCCCTTGGCGTGCATGCGGCGCTCCGGAATCACTTCACGGGCGAAATGGGCCAATTTTTCAATCAGCCAGACATCCTGCAACAGTGCGGGACCGCGCGGCCCGGCAGTCTGAATGTTAAAATTGTCCGTGACCGGCGTACCAGACGCATGGGCCAGGGGCGGTCGTTTGGATTGGTCGTTCATTGCATTGCTCCAGTTGTCATGTGATTGAATGGACTATCGCGGTGGCCGGACGTGACAGTCCGTGATCGGTGTCAGGCGCGCCGCCTGGCCCGCTCGTGGAAAATGGACCCGATGAAGTCGATGCTGGTCCGTGCGGCGAGCAGCGAGGTGATCCCGGAAGGATCGCAGGGCGAAGAAACCTCGACGAAATCGACGCCGACGACATCGAATCGCCTGGCGACCTCACGCAGAATGTCCTCGCCTTCACAGTAGGTGAAGCCGCCGCAGCTGATCGTAGCGGTTCCCGGCGCGACCGACGGATCGAAACTGTCGATGTCGATCGAGACATAAACGCGCTCGCCGGCGGGAATGTAGCCAAGCCGACGAATGGCAGGTCCATCCGGTCGGATGTGTTGCGGCTGGTGTGGTCGACCGTCATTGCAACGTCCCGTGCGTCGATTGAGGAGACGCGTCTCCGGCGGCCGGATTGATTGATAGTTCAGCAGGTTTTGTCGGTGATTCCTGGGAGATAGGAGTCGCGCTCAGGACGAATCCGGCGCCGCGAATATTGCGAATCATGGCGGCTTCATTTGCCCCATCGACCTTGCGACGCAGTCGGCCCATATGAACATCGACAAGGTTCGTCTCGGGGACGAATCTATAGTGCCAAACGTCTTTGAAGAGCATTTCCCGCGTCAGCAAGGTGTCACTCCGTTGCATCATGTATTTGAGCAACTGGTACTCGCGCGGCCGCAGATCGATCTGCCGGTCGCCCCGCCGTGCAGTTCGATCGAGCAGATCAAGCTCCAGCGACCCCACGCGCAGAACCGTTTCAGTCGACGGGGCTGGCGGTCCGGCCGAAGGTTCTCCATTGGATATCAATTCAACGGCCGCGAGCGGCTGTTTTGCGGGGACGACGTCACTTCGCAGCGATGATCCGCGCATCCGATCGACCATCTTCTTGAGTGTGCTCGACAGCAGCAAATGAAGGTCGGAATCGTTCGAACCAAGATCGCGATGTATCTCCGCGGGTGCATCTTTGACATGGATACGAAACATAACAGGTAAGCCGTCGATATCGGCCAGGACCTCCGCCGTTCCAGTTTGCAATGTTGTCAGTATTCGCGTGCGCCGAATGAAACTCCGATGCTGTCCAGGTCGGCTTGACGGAGTCCGCAAATGCATTGATCTCGACGCTGCAGCCCCTGAGTCAGTACCGACGAATGTCGGTTCCTTCTGATCGAGCGTTTTGCGGTTGTTGTTATATCGTATCATCGCGATGTCCTTTCTTCCGACCGCACCCAGTCGTTGGGCCATGTGGTTTTCGTTCAGCAGAAGTCGCCGGTAATCCCTTCACGCGCGTAGGCGTGGATACATCGAAGCCGTCCTGTTGGTGTTTTCCTGGCGACCAGATAGATTTTTCTCGGCATGGCCACAATACTGGTGATCCGACGATTCGGGCCAAACCGCCGGCTTATTAGGCCTTAGCACTCGGCTTCGGATTGCTCCTTAACTCTGGATGGCGCGAGGACTGCCAGCGATGTTCTGGCAAAATTTGCGAGAGCCAGGACCGCACTCGTGCAGTGATTGGTGTAGCAATCATGATCGCAGTAGCAGAGCTGTGTCCCGATCTCTCGCAGATAACCTGACCCGATTGGATCACCGCACAGCACGCAGAAAGATTGCTTGCGGGGCGTCTTGTCATTGACCAATACGAATTTCATGTGGCACCTCCTAGCGCGAAGCAGAACACGGTATCGGATGAGTGGGAGAAATTTGGCGGCGGAGCGCAGAGGTGATTTCTTCCGTCCGGATTGTCCCTGTTCCGCTCGACTTTTTCCGGAGGAATGAAAATGTATTTTCCAGCTTCTCTGCGCTTGGCGTAGATGTTGCCGTCCGCGTATTTTATTTCGGTCGGATAGCAGTCCGCACTATTGCAACAGCTAGTCGACGGATGGTCGGGCATATGCCACGTCGAATAGAATTTCTCATGCAGCGGCATATCCTGCAGTGGATGGTGCCGCGCGGCGTGATCTTCTGCGTCTTGTGCATGGGCTGGCATCGCCAGCACGTAGCAAAGGCAGCAGCCCAAGAGAGTTTTGCATAGAGGGTTCACTCTGCAATCTCCTTGCTTCGGGATCCTGGATTGCGGAAAATTGCCGCCAGAATCTCGCCGCGACCGGTTTCAGGCGACCTGAAGTCGACGTAACCAACTGCGGTCGCCCTCTCGACGGACCCGGAAGCGGTCAGCACACTTCTTTGAACAGAGAGCGGTTCGCCAGGAGTAGTGCCGGACGAGGCCGAACTGCCTCTCACAGATCGCGCAGCGATTGGTTGCGCCGTTTGAAAGACATTGAGGATTGTTACGCATTTCTTCCTCCTGTTGGTCCTGGGTGGGTAAGGGTTGGTTCTCTCCGCTCTTTCGCCGGCACTCCGTGCGGGTAATTTGGCTTTCATGTGCCGCCTCCCGGAGCAAGGCAGCAGATGTCGTTGCCGTCACAGGTGCGATTTGCTGGCGGAACACTTACGTGATCCCGAACGGCGGGCTTCTCGTGGTTGCGCTCAATCTCTCTGGCCGGGATCGTGGACATTGCGTCACCTGCAATCGGCTCTTGCGATTGGCAGTGAGACTATGAGGATCGGGATCGCTGACCAATTGTACGTGGGTAAGCGTGCGATATAGAAAGGGATGGCAAAGATATACGGAGGTTTGTGGTGCCTGCCTTTGGCGCTCCATGTTATTTGGGTCGCAATGGCGAGTGTCCGCGCAAGTCATTTGACGGCCAGAATCGCCGCCGTTCGCACGCGAATTGGGACTGGAACGAATTGCTGATTTTCTTCCAAAGTGCTCTAATAATGTTCCTCGGAGACCCGGAACGCTCGGCGAGTGATGCGTAACGAGATATTGAATTTCCGGAATTCCGTTGCGGAGTTCTTTCGGCCGCCGGCAGTCTCACCACCTTAATCGGGACGAGCGAGGAGAATGATTGAATCGGATCACCATCAACCGTGGCCAAGGGCGCATAGGATCTTCCACTATGCGATGGCGGTGTTCTCGGTCGCTATTGCGATCATCGCTACGGAAATTACCGCACGTTTACTGCACCCAGAGCCCATCGCATTGTTGATGCTTTGCGCTGTTATTTTCGCTGCGTGGTTTGGCGGGTTCGGACCTGCGTCGTTGGCGATCACGCTGGCCCTTGTCGCTTTCCATTATAACCTGGTGCCACCGAGCAATTCATTTACATGGAAGGCGAATGTTCTCGCTGCGGACATTTCGGAAGTGCCGCGCCTGGTTCTGCTTACGATTACATCTATCGTTGTTGCATTCGTGGTTACGGCGCAGAGAAGAGCGACGGAAGCTCTCCGGCGCTCCGGCGATGATTTGCAGGTCGCGGTTGAGGATCAAAAGCGGACTGAATCCGCCCTGCTGCATAGCGAAATGTATTTGACCGAAGCGCAGAGATTGAGCCAAACGGGGAGCATTGGATGGAACGTCTCCACGGGAGAAATCTTCTGGTCGGACGAAACTTTCCGAATTTTCCAGTTTGACCGGACGACCAGGCCGACCGTGGAGTGCATTATCCAGCGCACGCATCCGGAAGATCGCGCTGCCGTGCAAGAGACCATCGACAAGGCGGCGAGCGAAGGGAGCGATTTCGACCATCAATATAGATTATTGATGCCGGATGGCTCAGTGAAATATGTGGATGCCGTGGCTCGTGCGACCAGGAATGTATCGGGTAGCATCGAGTTCATCGGAACGGTTTCGGATGTCACGACCGCAAGGGAATCGGGGCGGAAGCTGCGACGTAGCGAGGCCTATTTGGCCGAAACCCAGCATTTAAGTCATACAAGCAGTTGGGCCTGGGATGTACGCTGTCAGGAGTTCGTGTATCGATCCGCCGAAGTCTATCACCTGTTTGGGTTAGACGCGGGAAACGACGTTGTACGACAGCGCGCATTCCGGGATAGGATCTTCCCTGAGGATAGGCCACATCTTGTCGAGGTAGCGCAACGGGCAGTGCGAGAGAAAACGGATTTCGAAGTCGATTTTCGGATAGCTCTTCCGGATGGATCGATAAAGCGCGTCCATTCCGTGGGACATCCTGTCGTCAACGGCGAGGGAGATGTAATCGAATTGGTCGGCACGCATGTGGATGTCACCGAGCAACACGAAGCAAGGGAGAAGTTGCAAAGGGCCTTTGACGAAATCAAGCAATCCGAGGATCGCCTTCGATTGGTCATCGACACGATCCCGACGCTGGTATGGCGCGCCGGACCCGAGGGGAGCCCCGATTTCCTTAATCAACCAGCCCTTGACTATACCGGCCTCTCACTGGACCAGGCGGAGTTGGGCTGGCCTCGCGCTTTTCATCCCGACGACAAGAAGCGCATGTTGGTGAAGTGGGCCGCAATACGGGAATCATGCATGCCAGGCGAGCTTGAAGCTCGGCTCCGGCGTTTCGATGGTGTATATCGCTGGTATTTGTTCCGCGCCGAGCCGCTGCGCGATGAGGCAGGTAACATTGTCAAATGGTACGGGTCGGCTACCGATATCGAGGACCGTAAGCTGACCGAGGAGGCGCTTCGCGAGAGCGAGCAGCGCTTTCGCGATTATGCCGAAACAGCCTCCGACTGGCTCTGGGAGACCGGACCGGACCATCGGGTCACCCGCGTGTCGGAGCACATCAATGCTGCTGGCCTCGTGCCCTCAAGCCTTCCGGGCGTGACCCGATGGGGTATTGCTACCGACGTAGAATCGGAACCTGAAAAATGGCGACTGCACCAGGCGATGCAGGACGCGCATTGGCCGTTTCGCGATTTCGTGTACCAGACCATAAACGAGAGTGGATCCCCGGTGTATGTCCGGTCAAGCGGCAAGCCGCTTTTTAACGCAAGCGGCAATTTTCTCGGCTATCGGGGCACTGGCACCGATATTACTGCGACGATCCGCGCGGACCAAGCGGAGCAGGCTCTGCGAGAGGCGCAGGCGGAACTCGCGCATGTAACGCGCGTGACCACGCTGGGCCAACTCACGGCTTCCATCGCGCATGAAGTGAACCAGCCGCTCGCCGCCGTGATCGCTAACGCCGAAGCCGGTCTGCGCTGGCTCGACCGCGAACCTCCAGATCTCGCCGCCGCGCGCCGCTCGGCAGAATGGGTCATCAAAGACGGCATCCGGGCCAGCGAGGTGATCCGGCGTGTCCGGGCGCTCGCGAACAAGACCGACCTGGAGAGGGTGCCGCTCGACATCAACAGCGTTGTCAGGGATGTCATTACGCTGGTGCAGCGCGAGTTGACTATCCACCGGATATCGTTGCGAACGGAGTTTGCGCCGGCTCTACCCATGATCCTTGGTGACCGGATCCAGCTGCAGCAGGTGATTATCAACTTGGTGATGAATGGCATTGAAGCCATGGAGCCGGTCAGCGATCGACCACGCGAACTCGTGATCCGATCGCGACGAGACGGGCCGCACGGAATACTCTTGAGTGTGACAGATCGCGGTATCGGTATTTCCGACGATGATTCGGATCGGCTGTTCAAGGCCTTCTTCACCACCAAGTCGGGTGGTATGGGCATGGGGCTCTCAATCTGCCGTTCTATCGTGGAAACCCACGGGGGGCGTCTGTCGGCTTGCCGCAATGAGGGGCCAGGCGCTACATTTCAATTCATTCTGCCCCTGCACCACGAGGAAGCGTCATGACCGAACGCTCCAAATCTTCGCATGGAGTTCCGAGCGCAAAGGAGCCGATCGTCTTCGTTGTCGAAGACGACGCATCGATGCGCAGGGCGCTAAGTAATCTCTTCCAATCGGTGGGGCTGCAAGTTGAACTGTACGGTTCGGCGTCCGAAATGCTGCAGAGCGAGCTTCCGGAGGTCGCCAGTTGCCTGGTCCTTGATATCAGGTTGCCTGGATTGAGCGGCCTGGACTTTCAGACCGAATTAGCCAAGGCGAACATCCATATTCCGATCATCTTCATGACCGGCCACGGCGATATTCCGATGTCCGTCAGAGCCATGAAGGGCGGAGCGGTCGATTTCCTGACCAAACCGTTTCGCGACCAGGATATGCTCGACGCTGTCGTGGCGGCGATTGAACGGGATCGGAAGAGGCGCGAATCCGATAAGATCGTCGCGGACTTGCGGACCCTTTTTGAGACTCTGACCGCCCGTGAGCGGGAGATACTGACTTTGGTTGCCGCCGGGCTCATGAACAAACAGATTGCCGCCGAACTTGGACTTGCGGAGATTACCGTGAAGATCCACCGTGGGCACCTCATGAAGAAAATGGGTGCGAAGTCGTTGGCCGATTTGGTGCGAAAGGCCGAAACGCTCGGCATTCATCGCATCAGGCAAGCATAATTTACACCCGATCCATTTCGTCGGGTGAAGGTGGTGCGGAAACTAGCGAGATCGATTATATCGCGCTCCGACACCTGCTCAAATCGAATACCGCTGCGTGGGGAATGTCAGGACCATTGTTAGGTACTTGACTGGCCTCAAGAGCGAGATAGACTTTAGTTTCGGTTCGCCAAAAGGCCGATTGTTTCGGATTGTGCACCAAGTTATTGAGCGCACAAACCAAAGTATTATTTCGAAATCCTGATTGACGGCCCATTTTCGGGCCAAGGCGATGCCAAGGCAAGCGCCTTGTTCCCGCTTCAGGAAGGTCCATCGTGTCCACGCTTTCGTTGATTTCAGTCATCGACGACGATGCATCGGTCCGCGCCGCAACAGACAATCTTCTAAGTTCGCATGGATACCTGGTCCAGACATTCGCCTCGGCCGAGGAGTTCTTGCAGGTTGCTCGTCTAGACGACTTGTCGTGTATCGTTGCGGATGTACAGATGCCCGGTATCAGCGGTTTGGACCTTCTGACCCATATGCGTACCCAAGGCTACACTGTTCCCTTTATTTTCATCACAGCATTCCCCGACGACAGCGTCCGCGCGCGAGCGTTGAAGGCCGGAGCCATTTGCCTGCTGGCCAAGCCGTTCGCTGGACCCGTCTTGATTGACAGTATCAAAACCGCACTGAATCGACATCGCGGCGGAGCCGGCACGTGAGGCGAAAATGCTGGCAGTATCTGGCATTAAGCCTTTTCTGATCAGGTGACGGAATAGAGCAAATTCGGCCATCAAGATATTTCTTGACCCGAATTCGTGAAGATCAGGCAGGCTGCCGCTGCGTCACCTGCTGATAGGCGTCGAGGACGCGGGTGGAATAGACGATTGAGGCACCTGCATTGACAGCTGTCGCGACGGCGAGTGCTTCCGCGATCTCTTCTCGCGAGGCGCCGTGACGCGCCGCGGCTTCGGTATGGACCGTGATACAGCCGTCACACCGGACAGTGACCGCGACGGCGAGTGAGATCAGCTCGCGGATCTTCGGACCGAGCAGGTTGGTCTTCTGGCCGGCGGCGCTCAGCGTCTGATAGCCCTTGATTGTATCGGGGCTGATTTTGGCGATTTCGCCGACCCGCGCCATGAGTTGCTGGCGATAAGTATTCCAATCGAGCATGGGCATGTGACTTCTCCTGATTTCGGCCTGGATAGGGCGGCATGCTGGACCGATGTTCACCAGATGGGCAGCCGACCTGCTCGAGGCCATTGTGGAACTTGCGAGACTAGACCTCTTGGTGACGGCGGTATTCGCTTGGTGAAACGCCGGCATATTTGCGGTATGCCCTCGTGAATGAGCTCGTTTCGCGAAAGCCAATTTGGATGCCGATCTGTGTCACTGGGAGCGCGGATCTCTGGAGCAGGCTCTTGGCGCGATCCATCCGGCGAGCCATATGGTAGCGATGCGGAGGCACCCCGAAAGACTGCTTGAAAGCGCGCGCGAAGTGATAGAGGCTGAGATCGACGAATTCGGCGAGAGTGGCCAACGAAATGTCCTCCGCGAGATGCTCTTCGATAAATTCCACCACGCGCTTCTGCTGACGCGCCGGCAAGCCGCCCCGAAGCGGCCTCGCCGCTTCGGGTGTCGCTCGTTCCAATCGAATGAGTTCGTGCATCAGCACGAGGCTTAAGGCCTCGACATACTGGCGGCTCGAAGGATCGGAGTTTCCAACTTCGGCCTTGAGTTTGAGTGCGGTGTCCCAGACGGCTTGATCGAAGAAGAAAAGTCGAGGGCTAATTGTGGGGCAGCTGATGCCTGATCTTGGATCAAACAGACGATCCTGCAAATCGATATAGAAATAGGTGACGCGCGTCAGCACCCGCGGGGTCTCCCATCCGTAGTATCGATGCCCGGCAGGCACGAAGCTCAGCTTGCAATTGAATTCCCGCAAAGTCGATCTTGGCAAGCCCTCGATAAGCGTCTCGCCCTCATGTCGCTCTGCCCGTTCGTAAGCGATCAGCAAATGCCGCCGAGCTTGAAAACCGTACTCGAAGGTCCCGCGACGGGTAACCTTTACCGTGTCTGCTTGGATTGCGCCCCAATTCGCGATTCGGCGACGAGCGATATCGGGCGGCGAAAATTGGACGATCGATCGATGGGAGGAATGAAAATCCGAAGAGTTGACGCCGATGCCTCTCGTGCTTTCAGCCGACACGCGCATCCGCTCTCCTCCTGCGCTTGATTGTTCTTCTCGAGTGCTTGGAAGCGCCGGTGCGGTCACGTTGCCATCAGCCATTACTGCCTTTCGCAACAGCAGAAACGTTGCCTGCGTTTGCGGACCGCTTGTACGGGAACTGAATTTCAAGGACAGGATAGGGGCATCGAGTTTTAGCACCATTAAATTGGCGTTTCAGATGGCCAAACTTGAGGCTATTTGGAGCGGCATGCAGGACCTTCCGGGGCGCTGCGCGCGCGATGAGTGCCAATCGAGCATCGTCTTCAGGAGATCCAAGCAAGAATATGTAGTGCAGAGCAAGTTTGGACAAGCGCAAGATCCGCTCGCTACCACATCCACAGTTGTGTCCGTCGCAAGGTGCGCATCACGGGGTGCTGCTGCGGGCGATCAGGAGTCTCCATGTCAAAGCGCAAAACCCGCTCTCCCCTTGACCTCGCGGGTGTATCCGAAGTTCCGCCAATCAAGCGTCGGGGCGGCTTGCAATCCGGCCGCCCACTCATGGGCGAAATAGGTTTCATCGGCCTCGGTCACATGGGAGCGGCAATGGCCGCAAACCTGGCGGCTGCCGGACGGCCGGTGATCGCATATGTCCGCCACCCCGATCAGATCGGCCAACTTGAGGCAATCGGTCTCAGGCCTACAACGGACATCGGTGACCTGCTCGATTGTGAGGTCGTCATCAGCATGCTCCCGGACGACGACGCCGTGCGCGAAGTCGTGTTCGGCCGCAGGGACGACGACCTCGACGGTCTGGCCGCGGGTCTGATACCCGGCGCGATTCATCTTTCGATGAGCACGATCAGTACGGCGGCTGCCTCGCTTCTGGCGGGTGAGCATGCGCGGCTGGGACAAGGCTACGTGGCAGCACCGGTCTTCGGAAATCCGGATGCCGCCAAGGCGCGCCAGTTGTTCATCGTCGCCGCTGGCGTCCCAGCCGATGTCGCAAGCTGCCAGCCGATCGACCCGCAAGACGCAAACCTCGTCAAACTGCTCGGCAACATGATGAGCGCGACGGCGCTGGAGATGCTCGGAGAAGTCGTTGCCGTGGTCCGGAAGCGTGGGCTGAATCCGCAGTCGTTCATCGACGTTATGACGAGCACGATGTTTGGCGGCCGCGCGCACAAGATTTACGGCGACAAGATTGCCAGCCAGACCTATGCGCCGGGATTTGTCTTGCCGCTCGTGCTTAAGGATGTGCTCCTGGCGCTTGCCGAGGCAGAGAAGGCGGGCGTTCCCATGCCGTCGGTCAACGTGGTCCGGGACCGGTTGATCACGGGAATCGCGCGTGGATATGGCGGGCTCGACTGGACCGCCCTGGGGCTTATCGCCGAAGAGGAAGCGGGGCTCGTGCCGGTGGCGGCGGTCGCTGCCGAGTGAGGTTGGACTTGTCTGCCGCCGACACGCAACCGGCATACATACCAAGAAAGGAACAGCGTCATGGCTCATCAAGCAGAAGCCCTCAAAATGAGCTCGGAACTTACGGAAATTACCGGCACATCGCTCAAGGCGTCACCGGTCGCCATCGGCACCTGGGCCATCGGCGGGTGGATGTGGGGCGGAACCGACGAAGCTGAGTCTGTCGCTACCATCCGGACCGCATTCGAGCATGGCATCAACATAATCGACACGGCCCCGGTCTACGGATTCGGCCGTTCCGAGGAGATCGTAGGCAAGGCGATCGCCGAAGGCCGGCTGCGCTCCGACGTGCTCATTGCCACCAAGGTTGGACTGCAGTGGGACGGCGGAAAAGTATCGCGTAATGCCAGCCGCGCCCGCATCATGTGGGAGGTTGAGGAGTCCTTGCGCAGGCTTCGAACCGATTACATTGACATTTATCAGGTTCATTGGCCCGACCCGTTGGTGACGATCGAGGAAACCGCGGAAGCGATGTACGCGTTGTTCGAGCAGGGAAAGATCCGTGCCATCGGTGTGAGCAACTTTTCGGTTCTTCAGATGGAGCGATTTCGCCAAGTCTCACCGCTTCATGTGCTGCAACCGCCTTACAATCTGTTCGAACGTGGAATCGAGGCGGACCTTCTGCCCTATTGTCGAAAAAATGACATTGCGACGCTGGGATATGGCGCGCTGTGCCGCGGCCTGCTGTCCGGACGAATGAAGGCAGGCACGGTCTTCGGCGGCGACGATCTGAGACGCACTGACCCAAAGTTCGTCGGGCCACGGTTCGCTCAATATGTGGCCGCCGTTCAAAAGCTCGATGGGATCGCCCAGCAGCGTTTCGGCAAGCGCGTTATTCACCTGGCAGTCCGCTGGATGCTCGATCAGGGCATCACCACGGCATTGTGGGGCGCGCGTCATCCTGATCAGTTACGGCCGGTCGATGAGGTGGCTGGCTGGTCACTCGATGCCGCCGCCAAGGCGGAGATTGATCGAATTCTGAGCGACACTATCACCGATCCGGTCGGTCCGGAATTCATGGCTCCGCCGTCACGCAGCGTCGCTGCATGACGCAACGCTGCCGGCGATTGGGTATATAGAGAGGTTGCGTGGTTGCAGTACGGAAGCAACCACGTGCCGCCTCGGAGAAAATCCCTTTTGATCAAAAAGTTTGCCGGTTGGAAAAATGGAGGTCGATGGTCTGTTCATCCGCTTTTCGAATTGGAATAGCGATCGCTCCAGTTCGAAAGTCAAAGGTAACCGCGAATTTAATAGCCCTTCCTTGGCCCGTCACTAGCTTCAAGCAGATCACGCTTTGCTGGGAGTGTTTGTAATGGATATGACGGCGCTTCTCCTGTCGCGACTTCAATTCGCCTTCACCATTACTTTCCATATCATCTTTCCATCCTTCACGATTGGGCTTGCCGCGTGGTTGACCGTCCTCGAAGCGCTTCATCTTAGAACCGGTCGTCCGGTCTATCAGGTGCTTTTCGAATTCTGGCTGAAGATATTCGGTGTGGCATTCGGATTGGGGGTCGTATCCGGGATCGTGATGGCATTCCAGTTCGGTACGAACTGGAGCACATTGTCAAAAATGTCCGGACCGATTCAGGGGCCGCTCCTGATGTACGAGACCTTCACCGCTTTCATGCTCGAGGCCAGTTTCTTCGGCGTTCTCATCTTTGGTCGCAGCCGCGTGCCGCCCTGGTTCTATTTGTTTTCAACAGCGATGGTCGCGCTCGGGACCACGTTTTCCGCATTCTGGATCATGGTCAATAATAGCTGGATGCAGGTGCCATCAGGCTATGTCGTGGAAAACGGTGTCTTCGTTCCGAACGATTGGACCAAGATAATATTCAATTCGGTGGTGTGGTCGCGATTTCCGCACATGTTGCTGGCTTCCTATCTGACCGGGGCTTTCTGTGTCGCGGCGACCGGCGCCTGGTATCTGCTGCGGAAGGTATATCACGCCGAGTCCCGCATCATGCTGCGCATGGGCCTTGGTCTTGCCGCCGTGCTGATGCCGGCCCAGCTTCTGTTCGGTCACCTGAATGGTGAATACGTTAACACATATCAACCCGCCAAGATGGCCGCGATCGAGGGGCGCTGGAACGATGAGAAACCAGGTTCCGAAGTCCTGTTCGCATGGCCCGATGTGGAGAATCGGCGCAACCTGCATGAGATCACGCTACCCCCGCCGTTCGGCAGCCTGATCGACTCCGACAGCCTCACCGCGGGCGAAATTGGGCTCAACAGCATCCCCCCGGAAAACTGGCCGCCGGTGGTTGTCCCGTTCTTCAGCTTCCGCATCATGGTAGGATGCGGGCTGGTGATGCTGGGGCTGGCCTGGCTCGGTACCTACCTGAGTTACAGGCATCGCCTGGCTTACAGTCGTCCCATGCTCTGGCTGACTTTCCTGAGCTTTCCACTTCCCTTCGTTGCGATCATCACCGGCTGGTTCACCGCTGAAGTTGGCCGTCAGCCCTGGGTGGTCTATGGAGTCCTGAGAACCGCGGATGCCATGACGCCATTCCTGACGACGCGCGCTGCGACGATCTCGCTTGTGATCTTCTGTGCGGTCTATGCTTTCATCTTCCTGTTCGGCACGTTTTACATTTATCGGCTTATCTACACCGGCCCCCGCGGCAAGCTGTTCGAGAGCGCCCATGACGGCGCCGTGCCAAATCGCCCGATGTCGCTGGCCAACACAGATCTGATCGAAGCCAGCCACGCCGGCGTCGGAGAATAACCATGATCACTTTCTGGGTTTCGCTTTTGGCCATCAGCATTCTGCTCTATGTGCTGCTTGACGGTGTTGATCTCGGCGTAGGCTTGCTGTTTGGGTTGACGAACGAAGAAGTTAGACGTGGCGCGATGCTGAGCGCCGTCGCGCCAATCTGGGACGGCAACGAGACCTGGCTCGTTGTCACCGCGGTGATTCTATGGGGCGCCTTCCCGGCCGTCTACTCAACGTTGTTGTCTGCATTCTATCTTCCCCTCATCGTCATGCTGCTGGGCCTGATCTTGCGCGGCGTGGCGTTCGAATTTCGTTACAAAACCCAACGGCTGCGGTGGCTCTGGGATTTGAGCTTTACCGGTGGGTCCCTGGTCGCGACTTTCATACATGGGATGACGGTCGGTGCACTGGTGGAAGGACTGCAGTTCACAAATGGCGAATATTCCGGTGGTGACTTCGGCTGGCTCACGCCGTTTGCAGTCCTTTGCGGCATCGGCTTGTGTCTTGGCTATGCGCTTCTCGGCGCCTGCTGGCTGCTGAAGAAATGCGAAGCTGAGGTTCGCGATGTGGCGCGTCGGCAGATTCCGGTTCTCGCGATCGGCGTGCTGACGTTCCTCGTGCTTGTCTTCGCCTACGCGCTGGCCGAACACCTTCCAATTCTGCATCGCTGGATCGATCGGCCGTATCTGTTCGTATTTCCGGCGATTGGCGCGATCGCTGCAACAGTGCTGGCGCTAAGCATTCTGAATCACAATGACCATTGGCCGTTCTATATGGTCGCTCTGATCTTTTTATCGGCATTTGGCACCCTGGCTCTTTCCTTCTGGCCATACATGATTCCCTTCATCATTACCGTCAATCAAGCCGCCGCGCCGCACTCCAGTCTTGCGTTCATGTTCTGGGGCGGCGTCGTCGTCTTTCCCCTGATGCTGCTCTACACGGTCATTAGCTACGCCGTATTCAGAGGCAAGGTCGGGGAAACGGCCGGATACGGACACTGACAAGTTCCAGCGAAACCTGTGAGTGACTCACAGCCGTAGAAACGCGGGCGCTGGCCCCGTCATTGCCGACCTCGCTACAGTATTCCGATGGATTAGATCCCGAACAACACGTTACCGGCAAGACCATGATGAAAAGACCGAAACAAAGTTCCGTACGACAGCACGCGCCATTTTCTTAAGGCCGGCCCCGTCGCCGGATTGATTCAATCCAGACTCATCGCGAGCTGCCTTACTCCGAACCGCTTCTCGAATTCGACCAGGTTGACGATGCCGCGGCGATGGGTGCCATCGCCGATCTTGCGGGCACCGTCCCAGGCTTCGACCTCGAACACAACGCTCTTGGCTTCTATCTGCATGACGCGAGAAATAGCGCGGACGGTGCGGCCAATCGGCGTTGCGGCAAGGTGTCGGACTTTGACGTCCATGCCCACGCTCACAAAGCCCTCCGGCAGATGTGAGGCGATAGAGGCGCCTGCCGCCATTTCCATGTGGAGGATCATCATGGGCGTGCCGTAGACCTGCGGCATGTGCTCTACGAAATGGCCGACCGTCATCTCGGGGGTGATGGTCGCGGTGTGCTCCGCGGCCATGCCAATCGTAATATTGTCGAACAGGTTCATATTGTCGTCGTCCGCGATCCTGAAGGACTGCCGGTCAATAACCGGGCCTTGAGCAATTTTATCTGTGCCGGAGGCCGCCGACCTTGATTTCGCGAGTTAGGACTTGGGCATCAGGCCAGGGGCGTTATCCGGCCATTTTGCGATCGTTGCTTCGTCGATGTTCAGATGTTGGGCGACCAGTGCCGGCGGCGTATGCGTGAGCCAGTTGGAAAGAGAAATCTCTTCATAGCGAGGAGCCCTGAAGACGCCGACAAACTGTAAATCCGTGTCGCCGACGTTCTCGACGTAATGCCCGAGGTTTTTCCTGACGTAACCAATGTCGCCGGCATTGAAATCCATCGTCATCGCGTTGGGGCCGGTATCGAACACCGTCATGCGCGCCTTGCCCTTGATATAATACTGCCATTCGTCGGCGTTTGGATGCCAGTGCATCTCCCGAATGCCGCCGGGACGCACGGTAACCAGCGCGGCAGCGACTGTCCTGGCCACGTTGAAGTTTGTGCTGTCGGCAACGCGAATATTGCCAGTGCGGGATTCCTTGTTTGGTCTCGAGGATCCAAGAGGAAAGACGAACGGATAGGGTGCGGCCGCCACGTTCTTGCTGACGGCGGCGCGATCCGCGAGCAGGTCGCCGGGCACGGTGCCCTGGAAGATCCAGAGGTTCTGCAATGGAATTTTCGCGAATGTCTCCGCCGGAACGCCGAAATTCTTGGCCAGTATTTCGGGCGGCGTATGAGCAAACCAATCCGATACCAGCAATGTGTTGAATTCGTTGGCGTGACCGTCGTCAAAGCAAATTACGAATTCACAACCGTCGGAGCCGATCCCCTGCAGAGAATGTGGAGCGCCGGCAGGAAAATACCAGAGATCGCCCTCATTGACGTCGGCAACATATGGCTGGCCCGCGGCGTCGAGAACGGTCACGCGGCAACTGCCGTAGGTCATGATCGCCCACTCGGCAGCCTGATGCCAGTGCAGTTCCCGGATTCCGCCTGCGGTCAGCCGCATATTGACGCCTGATATCTCCTTCGAAATCGCGAAATCTTCCACTGTGACCTGGCGGGCCCAACCGCCGTTCTGGACGCGCTTTGGCGCATTGTTGAATGAGGCCCAGTCCATCGGCATGCCGCCGATATCGGTCGCCGGCGGAAATTGCGCCGAGGGAAATTGCTTGCCGAGAGCCTCGCTTTGCGGGCCGGGATCCCTGAGATTTCCCGGAGCCTTGGCGTTGATAGCGCCTTGCGGCGGCTGGTCCGGATTGCCGAAGGAGGCGGCGTGCGCTGCGTTTGCGGTCACTATCGCGCCTGCAGCGGAGACTGCCAGCATATCCCGTCTCGAAAACATGTTACCTCTCCTATCCAAAATGATGCTCTTGCACCACGATGCGTTCAATTCTTCGGCGTGCTCTTGGTGTTTGAATCCGACGCAGATGTTCGGCTCGGTACGTGGATATCGACCACGCCGTGGTTGAGAGCCTGGTGGCAGGAATTGCAGGCGTCGGTCAGGTCGGCATAGGCCTTGGCGAATGCGGCGTGGTCCTTGGCTTGAATGGCGCTGCTGAGCTCCTTTAACGGCTGCTCGGTGACCGACGCGATCATCTCCGGAAAGGATATCTCGTGTTCAACCGGATGGGCGTTCCCGAGTCGATTGAATGCGCCGTGGAGATTGCCAAGCTCGTAGGTGGCAAATTTCCAATTTTCATCTTGTTCGGCTCGCCAGAGTCGCTCGTGCCGCGGCTGAATCGTCGCGATCATCAGATCGCTGATGCTCGGCAGATATTCGGTCGCATGAGGCGGCGGCGCCGCTTCCGGCCCAGCGGCCTTGCTGCGCGAGGTCGCGATACCGGTCGCCAGGATCGTGGTCGCGGCAACTGCGATCATGGCGACCGCGATCGGGCGGCGGCGAATGCTTGCTGCTTCTGTCCCGATCATGCGGGCACCGGTAGCTTGGAAAGCAGTTTGTCCAGCGTGATCGGGTAGTCGCGAATCCGGGCGCCGCACGCATTGTAGACCGCATTGGCGATGGAAGCGGCGGCGCCACAGATCCCGAGTTCGCCGATGCCCTTGCTCTTCAGAGGGTTGGATTTGTCGTCCAGTTCGTCAAGAAAAATAGCGTCGATGGCCGGAATATCGGCGTGCACCGGCACGTGGTATTCGGCGAGATCGTGATTGACGAAATAGCCGAAGCGCGGATCGAGCGTCATTTCTTCGTGCAGCGCGGCGCCCACGCCGAACACCATTCCGCCGATCGCCTGAGACCGCGCCGTCTTGGCGTTCAGGATGCGACCGGCGGTGAATACGCCGAGCATGCGCCGCAGACGTACCTCGCCGGTATCCTCATCTATTCCGACCTCGGCGAAATGCGCGCCATATGACTGCTGCGAAAAATCTGTATTGTTGCGTCCCGGCTGGATCTCGCCATCGGCGTCCATCCCTGCACCGACAAGGTCCGTCAGCTTTCTGGACTGTTCTCCGGATGCGATGTTGCCGTCGGCGAAGCGGGCGGTCGCCGGATCGATGCCGGCGGTCCGCGCCAACTTTTCACGCAACGCATTGCAGGCTTCGAACAGGGCCGAGCCCGAACTGCCAGCGCCCCACGATCCACCCGAACCCGCCGACTGCGGAAAGTTGGTGTCCCCGAGTTCGACCCTGACGCGTTCTGTCGGTAGACCGAGCATCTCGGCGGCGATCTGCGCGAGGATAGTATAGGTGCCGGTGCCGATGTCGGTCATGGCCATTCGCACCGTGGCATTGCCGTCGGGGTCCAATCGGACATTGGCCTTGGAGAACCGAAGCGGATTGCCGCGGGTTGCCGCGGCCATGCCCATTCCGACAAGCCAGCGTCCGTCACGAATCTGGCCCGGTTTCGCGTTACGCTTGTCCCATCCAAACCGGCGCGCGCCTTCCTGCATGCAGGCGACCAGGTGGCGGCTGGAATAGGGAATATGTTTCTCCGGGTCCTCGCTCGGCTCGTTTCGAACGCGCAATTCAATCGGGTCGAGGTCGAGTTTTTCGGCAAGTTCATCCATTGCACATTCGAGCGCCATCAGCCCGACAGACTCGCCAGGTGCGCGCATCGACGACGCAACCGGAATATCCAGCGGCGCGAGACGATGCCGGGTCAACCGATTGGGTCCAGCATAGAGCGTGCGGGTTTGCAGGGCGGCACCCTCATACGTTTGCTCGCCAGGTAAATTGCCCGAGAACACATCGTGGCCAATCGCGAGAATACGGCCGTTGCGATCCGTGGCGAGGCGGAGGCGCTGGATCGTGTCGGAGCGGTGCGTCGTGACGTGAAAGATCTGCTGCCGCGTCAGCGTGGTTTTCACCGGCCGCTTGAGCCGTCGCGCGGCGATCGCCGCCAGGATGGCATCGGCGGCGACCCAGAGTTTGCCGCCAAATCCACCGCCGATGAACGGACTGATGAGGCGTACCTTTTCAACGGGAATTTTCAGAGTTGTCGCGATGGCCTGCTGACCCTGGTTGAGCATCTGGTTCGCAGTGTGCAGAATCAACTCGTCACCCTCCCACGTCGCCAGCGTGGCATGGGGTTCCATCATCGCGTGACTTTGCAATGGGGTACTGTAGGTCACGTCGATCTGCACGGGAGCGCTGGCGAACGCTTCTGCGAAATTGCCCACCGCACTGTCGGCGGGCGGGGCATCGTTTGGCTTCGGAACGCGCGCCTCATGGAGGTTAGTACGGAGCGCGTATTTTCCGCTCAAAAGATCATATTTCACATCGACCAGGTAGGCTGCGGCCCTGGCCTGCTCGAAGCTTTCGGCAACCACAAAGGCGACCGGCTGACCGTAACGCGTCACTTGTGGGCCAGTGAGCACGGGGTGCGCCTCACGGTGATTGCCGGCGCCCTGGGCGGGCGCATTGCGGTGGGTCAGAACCAGCGCGACGCCCGGCGCCATCTCCGCGGCACGCGTGTCGATCGACCTGATCGTTCCTTTTCCGATCGAGGCTTCGACCACAAAGCCGTACAGCACGTTCTCCTGCTGCATCTCAAAGGCGTATCGCGCGCCGCCGGTGACCTTCAGTCGGCCATCCACGCGGCTGATGGGCTTGCCGACAATGCCCTGTGAATCGAGGGCATTGGGGCCGACGGGTGAGTTCATCTCCATGCGTTCTCTCCCTTCAGGTCCGGGTCGTCTCTGCCAGCACGCTGTGCAAGGTGCGCCGCGTCAGGGCTATCTTGAAATCATTGCCGCCGAACCCGCGCGCGCCCTCGAGTACGGCTTTGGCGGCTGCGTTGAAGGTGGCAGTGTTCGCAGGCGCGTCGGTCAATCTTTGCTCGGCCCGTGCGGAACGCCACGGTTTATGCGCCAAGCCGCCGAACGCCAGCCGGGCCGAACGGATCCGGCCGCGCGTGCAATCGACGATCGCCGCGACGGAAACCAGCGCAAAAGCGTAGGAGGCACGATCGCGAACTTTGCGGTAGACCTGCACACCCGGAGGCGGGGGAGGCAGCGTCACAGCGGTGATGATCTCGCCAGACTTGAGCGACGTCTCGATCTCGGGGGCGTTGCCCGGGAGACGATGAAATTCTGCTATTGGAATGACCTTGGTACCGCCCTCACGATCGACCGTCTCAACGCGGGCATCGAGCGCGCGCATTGCCACCGCCATATCCGACGGATGCGTCGCGATGCAGTGCTCGCTGGTGCCGAGGATGGCGTGAATGCGATTGAAGCCCGCGAGCGCCGCGCAGCCGGAGCCGGGGCTGCGCTTGTTGCAGGGTTTTGTGATGTCATAGAAATAATAGCAGCGCGTTCGTTGCAGCAAATTGCCGCCAGTCGTGGCCTTGTTGCGCAACTGCGCGCTGGCGCCTGCCAGCAATGCACGGCTCAGGACGCCGTAACGCTGCCGCACGCGCGGGTCGGCGGCTAGATCGCTGTTCCGAACCAGTGCCCCGATACGCAAGCCCCCATCGGGGGTATCTTCGATCTTGTCGAGCGGCAAGCGGTTAATATCGATCAGACTAGAAGGCGTCTCTATCTGCAACTTCATCAGGTCAAGTAAATTGGTTCCGCCGGCGATGATTTTTGCGCCAGGCTTTAAGGTTGCGGCGGCCGCGAGAGTTGCCGAGTCCGCTCGTTGATAGGTGAAACTTTTCATGTCGGCATTCCCGCGGCTTGTTTGATGGCGGCAACGATGTTGGGATAGGCTGCGCAGCGGCAGATGTTGCCGCTCATCCTCTCCCGAATTTCAACATCGGTGAGTTTGGCGGCCGGTTGCGTCAGGTCATCTGTCACATAGCTCGGCATGCCCAGCCGGCTTTCGGCCAGCATTCCGATCGCGGAGCAGATCTGGCCGGAAGTGCAGTAACCGCATTGAAAGCCGTCATGTTCGATGAACGCTTCCTGCAGCGGATGCAGATTATCGCCCAGTGCGAGCCCTTCGATCGTAGTGATGGACTGGCCGTCATGCATCACGGCCAGTGTCAGGCAGGAGTTGATGCGGCGTCCTTCGATCAGCACCGTGCAGGCTCCGCATTGACCGTGGTCGCAACCCTTTTTCGAACCGGTCAGCGCGAGATGTTCACGCAAAGCATCCAGCAGC
>NZ_JBEKCZ010000132.1:0-15647 GCF_050014615.1 Bradyrhizobium sp.
CCGGCGGTCAATGAAGTCAGCCGCATCGCCTCGATGTGCCGTTCGGTGGATCGCGAATTGCTGGCGTCGTCGGCCTTTCGCGCCGGTCTCGATGCCGCAGGGCGGGACTACTTCGTCTCCACCGGACGGTATGCGCTGCGCGGCATCGGCCGCGCGCAGGATCTCTATACGCTCGATCCCGACATATCAGCCGATGAGGTGGTGGCGGGCAGCTATGAGCGCTATCTGGCGAGTTAGCTGCGCTTGCACTGAATTGCGCTAACCCGGTGACGATGGATTTGATTTCGTCCGCATCGCGTGCAATCCCACTGCCATCAGCGAAGCTGCCGTCAGCACGATGCCTAGCGCGAACATCGCCTGGTGCGAAACCGTTGCGGCCAGCCAGACTCCGATCGCCGCCCCCATCATCTGCGAGAAGCCGAGCAGGGCGGAAGCTGCACCGGCTTTTTCGCCGAACGGAGACAGCGCTTGCGCGGTGCCGAGCGGATTGACGATGCCCATGCCGAGCAGGAAGACGCACATCGCCGCCAGGAACGGCAGGAAGGTCGGGTCGAAGACCGACACCAGCAGGATCGCGATGCTGCCGGTGGCGGTCGCCAGCAAGGCGCCCCGGATCGAACGGTCGAGCCCGAAGCGCGGCGCCAGCCGTGTCGCCAGCATGCCCGCGGCGAATACGATCATCACCGTGCTCGCGAAGAAAATGCCGAGTTCGATCGGCGTGAACTGCAGCCCCTCGATCAGGACGCGCGGCGCTGCCGAGAACATCGAAAATAATCCGCCCATGATCAGGCTGACGGTGGCGGCCGGAACGATAAAGCGGCGATCGCGGATCAGGCCGAAATAGTTGCTGGCGATCGCCAGCGGATCCAAACGCGAATTCAGAACGCCAGCCGAAATAATGGTCGAGCGCGCCGCCGAGCAGCGGCGAGAAGCCGGGCGCGGCCGCCATCGCGATCATGATCAGCGCCATCGCGCGGCCGAGCGCCGCACCGCTGAAGAGATCGCGGGCGATGGCGCGCGACAGGACCGAGGTCGAACAGGCGCCGGCAGCCTGGATCACCCGGCCGATCAGCAGGTTCGGCAGGTCGGTGGCCAGGCCGCACCAGATGCTGCCGGCCAGGAACACCGCAAAGCCTGCCAGTACCGGCCAGCGCCGGCCGTAGCGATCCGAAATCGGTCCGACCGCGAGTTGCCCGAGCGCGAACACGGCCAGGAACACCGTGATCGACGAGGTCACACTGGCGGTGGAGACATGGAGCGACGCGGCCATCTGCGGCAATGACGGCAGCAGGATGTTGGTGGCCAGCGTCCCCGTCGCCGCCAACATGGCGAGCACAGCGATCTGGGCGAAAGTCGAGGAAGCCTCCTGTTGTGGCACGGCGATCGTTGCAACGGTCTGGTCGGCCATGGAAGCTCCCGGGTCATTTATATGACATATATCATATAAAATGGAGCAGGGAACTGCCATTGAGCGGGTATAGGATATATGGAAAGTCTAAGCCGTCATTGCGAGCGCAGCGAAGCAATCCATAGCGCGGCAAGGAAAGTTGGATTGCTTCGTCGCTTCGCTCCCTTGCGCAAACGCTTCGCGTTTGTCGCAGGCAATGACGAAAACGCGGGCTGGTCGATTCTGGGAGTTAGCCTCAACAGGCCCGCAGCACCTTGGCACCTTCGCCCACCATGTCCGGCTGCCGCGCCAGCGAGACCGCGGGCGACAGCAGGATCACCACCGCCTGGGCGCCGAAGATCGCGACCGCCAGATAAAGACAGGCTTCGGCGCCGTAGAGCCCGCCGATGATGGCGCCGAGGGCCGCGCCGACCGGGCGTGCGCCATAGCTCATGATGTTGATGGCGGAGACCCGTCCCAACAGCCGCGGCGGGGTCACCGATTGCCGCAGGGTCGTGGTGCTGATCACCCACAGGATCGGACCGGCGCCGAGCAGGAAGAAGCTTAACCCCGCCAGCCAGGGCGATGGAACGAAGGCGGTCAGTGCCATCACGGCGGCGGCGGCGAAGCCGGTCACCGGTCCGAGCCCGATCACGGTGCCGAACGGAATCCGTCGCATCAGCCGCGTGGCCAGCAGCGCGCCGACCACCATGCCGACGCCGTACATCGAAAGCGTGGTGCCGACGCCGGTCGCGGACAGTCCGAGATGACGCACCGCATAAGGCACGAATACCGCGAGCACCAGGAACGATCCGATGTTGAAGATGAACTGGGTGATGAAGACCGGCCGCAGCAGGTCGTGTTGAAACACGAACACCGCGCCCTCCCTGATGTCCTGCAGCGGGTGGCGGCGTGGCGCGGGCGCCCGCGTCGGTTCGTAAATGCCCGACAGCAGCACCACGGCGATCATCGAGAGCGCGGCGGCGAATCCGAACGCCGGCGCCGCCCCGATCCATCCCACCAGCACGCCGCCCAGCGCCGGTCCGCTGGCAAAGGCAACGGTGCGCGCCAGTTCAATCCGCGCATTCGCCGCCGGCAACAGATCGGACGAAACCAGCGACGGCACCAGAGCGGGCGCCGCCACGCTGTAGGCGACCGTGCCGCAGACCGCGGCGAAACCGAGCAGAGCGAGCAGGGGCAGCGTCAGCCAGCCGAACCAGATCAGCCCCAGGATGGCGAGCAGCGCTGCCGCGCGCAGGGCTTCGGCGCCTGCCATCAGCCAGCGCCGCGAGATGCGGTCGGCCAGCAGGCCGGCGGGAATCGCGAACAGGATGAACGGCAGCGTCAGCGCGGTCTGCAGCAGGCCGGTCTGGCCTTCGCCGACGCCGAGCAGCAGCACCGCGACGATCGGCGCCGCGGCCAGCGCGACCTGCTCGGCCGATTGCGCGGCGAGATTGGACCAGGCCAGCCGATTGAAGGTCGGCGGCAGCTGATGGTTGGTGAAGTCGGGCATCGGGGCTCCTGTGCGTTGCTGTCAGCAACATGGGAGCTTGGGCGGCCCGAACCCACCCGTTTTCCGATCAGCGCTACCCCGTAGCCACGCTCATGCCCCAGCTCTCCGGCAGGGTACGAAACGCCAGATGGGTGCCATCGCTCAGCGCGGCGGTTTTAAAGCCGTGACGGGCCCAGGCCAGTGCCAGCGCCTGCTTGGTGAAGATCGAGACATGGCCGTTGCGGGGCGCGATGTACCACCACGACATGCCGCGTTGCTCGAAATCCGCCGGCTGCGTGAGTGTCGAATAAAACACCGCGCCGGGCTCGGCCACACAGTCGGCGATCTGGGCGATGCCGGTGAGAGGATCGGGCAAATGTTCCAGCGTCTCGAAACACGTCACCAGATCGAACTTTCCATTCGGGCGGCTGGCATGTTCCGGCACCATCGGATCGTAGGTCACGGCCTCGGAAAAACCACTGGCGCGCAGTGCCGAGCAAAACACGTCGTTGCCGCCGCCGTAGTCGAGCACCCGCATGCCGGCCTTATGACCGGCCCAAAGGCTGGCCACGACGCCGGCATTGGCGCTCGGCCGCGTGGTCAGGTAATCCGGATCGAAGGCGATGTAGTCGTCATTGTAGATCTGGGTCTTGAACTGATCATGGCTCCAGTCATCGAACGCATCGGTGAAAAGAAAGCCACACGCCGTGCAGCGACGATAATACACGGGCACACCCGACAGCGGCGGACGAACCACGCCCGGCGTTTCACAGGGGCGATGGAAATCGACGACGCCATACAGCTGCGACGGACCCTGACAAATCTTGCACGATAACACCGTCGCCGATGCCGGCCTGAGGCCGGGCTGGTTGGAAGACATGTTGGAAGGGGAAGACATACTGGAAGGGGAAGACATATTGGAAGGGGAAGACATGGCCACACCCTTAAAGCCCGGATCAGAACGCGCGTCCGGCAAGCGCCTGAACGTCTGCGTCGCACAGGGATCGTGACGGCGAGTCAGAACTGCACGCCGTCACCCCATCAGGTATTCATCGTGGTTAATTTTTAATTAATTGGCGGGGCCGCCGACCAGGTTCTCCGGATACAGTGGCACGGTTCTGACTGCATTGCGGACCCTTCGTCAGGCGTGACCCTAGCCCGCGCTGCGCGGTTCGTGGGCCAGCGTTGAGGTGTCAGCGTGTGCTGTGGATGGTTCCGCCGAAGCCAGTTGCTTGGCGGCCAGGGCCGTCGTGAGGCTGGTGAGGGCGTCGGGACCCGCCGCGAAACCGGCCTCGGTCAGGATCTTGTCGATCATCGGCTTGAATGCCGAGACCGACAGCAACTGGCTGGCGAGCCCGTCGCCGAGACCGAGGCCTCCGCCGGCGCCACCGGTTCCGCCACGGCCCAGCAGGCTTCCGGTATCGAAGATCCTGATGTCGGAGATCTTCTCGATCGGTTTGACGGCTTCCGCCAACGCCTGCGGAATGATGTTGATGCGGGCGAGATTGAGATCGTAATCGACCATCGCCGAACCGAGCTTGTTGCGGGCTTCCGCCTTCAGCGACGCCACTTCGGCCTCGGCCTGACCGAGCGATTTGACGCCGGCGGCCCGGGTGGTCGCGGCCGCGGCGTCGGCTTTGGCCAGCACGTTGATGGCTTCCGCCTTGTTCGCGGCGGCCTGCTTTTCGGCCTCCGCCATCACGGTGATCGGCATCGCCGTGGTTTCGGCGGCCTTCCGCGCCGCGATCACGTTGATGATCTTGTCGCGATCGGCGACTTCGACGGCGCGTGCGGTGGTGACTTTTTCCTCGGCCGAAATGGCCAGTGCGCGCGCGGTCTCCGCGATGGTCTGCGCTTCGGATTGCTCCTTGCTCTTGGTGGCGACGATGATCGCGCTTTCCTGCGCGACGATCTGCAGTTCGCGGTCGGCTTCGGTGGTGCGCCGTTTGACCGCCAGATCCGCCTCGATTTTCTTGGTCTCGCGGTTCTGGGTGGCTTCGATCTGCTTGTTGGCGACCGCCAGTTCCTGCCCGATGCGGTACTCGGCCTCGTTCTGCACCGCGGTTTGTTCGACCTTCGCGGTCTCGGCGCGCATCGCGGCGGTCTTGTTGGCGATGTCGCGTTGCTGGGCAAGTTCCGCCTCGCGCTTGGTGCTTTCGATCGTCAGCGTGGTCTGCCGGGCGACCAGATCCTGTTGCGCGATGTTGACTTCGGTGGTGCGGACGATCTGGTTGCGTTCCTGTTCGCGTTCCTTGGTGATCTTGGTCAGGGTGGTGAGGCCGTGCGCATCGAAGAAATTGGTCGGATTGAAGTGCTTGATGTCGCTCTGATCAAGTCGCGTCAGTGAAACCGATTCAAGTTCGAGTCCGTTGTTCTGAATGTCGGCGCCGACCGCGTCCTGCACGGATTTGACGAACACCGCGCGCTGTTCCTGAAGCTCTTCGAGGTTCATGGTGGCGGCGACCGAACGCAGCCCGTCGACGAACTTCGCCTCGATCAGCTCGCGCAATTCGGCGGCGTCGTTGGTGCGGTTGCCCAGCGTCTGCGCGGCCAGGGCGATCGAAGACATGTCGGGTTTGACCCGGACGTAGAATTCGGCGCCGATGTCGACGCGCATGCGGTCCTTGGTGATCAGCGAATCCGGGCCGCCGCGGGCGACTTCCAGCCGCAGCGTCTTGAGATTGACCGCCGCCGTGGAATGGAAAACGGGGAGCACCAACGAGCCGCCGTCGAGCACGACTTTCTGGCCGCCAAGGCCGGTTCGGACATAGGCTTCGTCACGCGTTGAACGTCGGTAGAGCCTTGCGAAAATGAGGCCGATAGCAAGAACGACAATGACGCCGATTGCGACGGGTACAGCAAGTTCCCACATTTTTATGCCCTGTTTGATGATCGTTGGTGTGCGATGAGGTCGGCGGGTGCGGAAATGGCGATAAAGCTCTTGGCGTCACGGTCGACCAGCAACACGCTGGCGCCAACCGGGAGCGCCGCCGAATCGGGACTGGCGCGTGCCGGCACAGTGTGCCAGTTGCCGAAGACATCCTTGAGACGGACGCGGCCGGGTAATCCCTGATCAAGCGGTCCGATCGAAACCGTGGCGACCTGGCCGACGAAGTCGGCGTCGTTGACCGCATAGGTCTCGTCGCGCGGGATGATGCGGGCGATGCCGCGGCTGGTGGTCCTGACCACCGGGATCGTACCGGCGAAGGCCACAAGGCCGGCGATCCAGGCCGGCAGCGTGATTCCGAGACCATGCGCGATGCCCTGCAGCAGGAACCCCTCGATGGCGAACGCGCCGAGCGCCAGAATGATCAGAATCAGGAGCGGAAGGCGTCCGGCGTTGATCCAGAGAAACAGACCGCCGAGGGCGTCATGGCTGTCGGCCTCGACGGCGACGTCGTTGCCGACTAACCCACCGATCGAGAAGCCGACCAGGGTCGTCAGCAATTCGATCGCGCCGAGAGCGGCCATGATCGCGGCGGCAACCGCGAATGGCCGCACATCGGGCGCCAACAGGATATCGCTGACTGCACTCATTGCTGCGATTTGATCCTTTCCAGCCGCGCCGCGATTTCCTTTTCGCGGTGCAACCGGTCGAGCTCGTCCAGCTGGTTGTCGCCGAGCACGCTGGAAGCCGGAACGCCGGTGACCCGCGCGATCGCCGCCATGGCGAGATCGGCACTTGCTGTGTTAGTCGTCGGCAGCGCCCGATTGGTTTCGTGCGGCGCATGCTGCGCGAGGCTTTGCTCGAGATCTGCGAGGCGGGCTTCGGCTTCGCGGCGGGCCCCCAGCATCGCCTGCAAGGCCTTGGTCTGCTCATCTATTTCGAGTTCGATGAAATCCGTCGCACGCTCCAGCGCGATGACCTGGGACTCCAGATCAATTTGCCGTGCGATACCGGCGCGCGCGAGGTCTTCGCGGTTTTCCGCGATGGCGAGACGAATCTTTTCCGTCAGGCCTGCGACTTCGGCGTCGAGCTCTTCACGCCTTCGTGTGAGACGGAATTCCTCGGCGCGCGATTTACCGAGCGCATAGCGCGCTTCTTCGGCGCCGGCGTCGATTTCACGAATCGCCTGTTTGACGACGGCGACCTTGTTGTTGCTTTCGGCGTTGTCGATGGTTTGGCTGGCGATGGCGGCGAGAAGTCGCCCCATACGCGCAAGGATGCCTTCGTGAAGCATGGTCTTCTCCTCCGGTGGTGTTGATTTCGATTTGACGGCGATGTGGATTTCGTAGGCGAGGCCGTCAAACACCAGGTGAGCCGGGAAGGGACTATCCCAGCCGGCAACATAGCCGCGGACTTCGAACGGGACCAAGACGCGTCCGCCAACAGTACTAATGGTCAGTGAAGTTGGTCCCTTGATCGCAAACAACTTGTCGTCGAGTGGAATTCTGCGGGCGGTGGCCACGTAACCGGCGCGGTCGCGCAGGCCAAGTGTCACCAGCCGCGCGGGCAGGCCGGTCTCGACGCGGATTTTTTCGTAGGCCTGCGCGTGCAGTGAGACGAGGTTGGCGCCCACCGGCGCCACTTCGGCCAGGATCGCCATCATGCGGTCATAGGCGGCGAACGTCGCTTCGATCGCCACGATACCAGCGGCATCGGGGACGAGGGCGTAGCGCAGGGTCGCGGTGGGCGTTTCAGTCGGTAATTTGATCATACTTAAACATAAAGCACTTCCTCAGTGCTTTACAAGATCCGCCCAAGATCCGCCTCTGTATCATTTTCGTGATGTTCAGATGCACTTGCAAATGAGTTGCAATAAAGAGAGATATCCGTCATCCTCTGGCAATGGACGCTCGATCTCGCATTTTACCGCCCGATTCTCAGCCAGAGGTGGTCCCAAGCCGAGCGCTGGACGGCTCGGGCTGGCATAGTCCGCGGGGTGAGCCGTCGCTGGCCGGCATGTTCGCGTCGGTCAAAACAGCCAAACAAGGCCCGTTCTGGCGCAAGCTGCTGGCGTTTCTCGGCCCGGGATACCTCGTCGCGGTCGGCTATATGGACCCCGGCAATTGGGCGACCTCGCTCGCCGGTGGCTCGAAATTTGGCTACGCGCTGTTGAGCATCGCGATGCTGTCCAACCTGATGGCGATCGTGCTGCAGTCGCTGTGCACGCGGCTCGGCGTCGGCGCCGGGCGCGACCTCGCCCAGGCCTGCCGCGATTCCTTTCCGCGCTTTGTGTCGTTGCCGCTGTGGCTGTCGGCCGAAATCGCCATCACCGCCACGGATCTTGCCGAAGTGATCGGCACGGCGATCGGCCTCAATCTGCTGTTTCACATTCCGCTCGAAATTGGCGTGCTCATCACCGCCGCCGATGTGTTTCTGATTCTGGCGCTGCAGGCGTTCGGCTTTCGCTGGATCGAAGCCTTCGTGGTGGCGATGCTGGGCGTGATCGCGGCGTGCTTTGCGGTGCAGATCGCGCTCGCCGATCCCGATTGGGGCGCGGTGCTGCGGGGCTTCGCGCCGACCACGGACATTCTCGCCAACCGCGAGATGCTTTATCTCGCGCTCGGCATCCTCGGCGCCACCGTGATGCCGCATAATCTCTATCTGCATTCGGGACTGGTGCAGACCCGCGGCTATGGCGACAGCGTCGAGGAGAAGCGCGAGGCGATCAAGCTTGCCACCATCGATTCCTCGATCGCGCTGTGCCTGGCGCTGGTCATCAACGCCTCGATCCTGATTCTGGCGGCAGCGACATTTCATCGCGTCGGCAAGGTCGACGTCGCCGAGCTCGATCAGGCCCACGCCTTTCTGGCGCCGCTGCTCGGCTCGACGCTGGCGCCGACGCTGTTTGCGATCGCGCTGTTGTGCTGCGGACTGAACTCGACCATCACCGCGACGCTGTCGGGCCAGATCGTGATGGAGGGGTTTCTCAACCTGCGCATCGCGCCATGGCTGCGGCGGATGGTGACGCGGATGATCGCCATCGTGCCGGCGGTGGTCGTGACGATCTGGGCCGGCGAGAAAGCCACCGGTCAGTTGCTGATCCTGAGCCAGGTGGTGCTCAGCCTGCAACTGCCGTTCGCGGTGGTGCCGCTGGTGATGTTCACCGCAAGCCGGGCCAAGATGGGGCCCTTCACCGCGCCGCGCTGGCTGACGGTGCTCGCCATAGTGACGGCGGCGGTCATCATCGCGCTGAATGCCAAGCTGGTGTGGGATTACGTCAGCGGGTGAGGCTACGCGCTACGCCATACATAACGCCGTCATCACCCGCGAACGCGGGTGATCCAGTATCCCAGAGGCGTTAGCGATCTAATCGTGAAGCCGCGGCGTACTGGATGCCCCGCTTTCGCGTGGCATGACGAATGGACGGTGATGACGGCCCCTCAATCCTGCGGCTCCGACGGCACCTCGCCCGACGCATCGATGCGCAGCCAGCCGGAGGGAGCCAGCCGCTGCTGCGGCAGGAAACGGCCTTTATAGTCCATCTTCTTGGAACCTTCGATCCAGTAGCCGAGATAGACGTAGGGCAATCCCTGCCGTCTGGCGCGGGCGATGTGGTCGAGGATCATGAAGGTGCCGAGCGAGCGGCCTTCCTCCGACGGTTCGAAGAACGAATACACCATCGACAGCCCGTCGCTGAGCACGTCGGTCAGCGCCACCGCCACGAGGTCGGCGCCGCGGCCGGTGATGCCGCTGTCGATGCCGCGGCGGCGATATTCGATGATCCGGGTTTCGACATGGCTGTCCTCGACCATCATCGCGTAATCGAGCACGGTCATGTCGGCCATGCCACCATGGCGGTGCCGCTGGTCGAGATAGGCGCGGAAGACCGAATATTGCTCGGAGGTCGGCACCGCGCTGCGCTGTTCGCCGACGATGTCGGCGTTGCGGGCCAGAATCTTGCGGAAGTTGCGCGAGGGCCGGAATTCGTTGGCGACCACGCGGACGGAAACGCAGGCGCGGCACTGGTCGCAGGCCGGGCGATAGGCGATCGACTGGCTGCGCCGGAAGCCGCCATGGGTCAACAGGTCGTTGAGATCGCCGGCCTTGTCGCCGACCAGATGCGTGAACACCTTGCGCTCGTGCCGGCCCGGCAGATACGGGCACGGCGAGGGCGCCGTCAGGTAGAATTGCGGGGTGTCGCGCGAGTGCTGGGTCAAGTTGTGTCGTCAGCCGTTGGAAGCGAAGCAGGGCCCAGCATCGCGCCGCGGAGCCTAACGGTCAATGAATTTAGCCTGCAATTTATCTGGCCGTCTGCCCGGGACAAACAGGCCGCCGGGGGAGCGAGCGAATTGCCCCGGGAGATCAGAAGGTTCGCGCCGGCTGGGCCACGGGGTTACGGACCGAGCTGTTGATGACCACGGTTCCCAGCACGATATCGTGCAGCAGGCGCCGGCGGCCGTTGAACAGCCCGACCAGCAGAACCAGCGGCGACAGCACCGATACCGAAATCCAGAACAGCACCGCGTGCATGGCGCCGAGCACGAAATAGCCTGGCGCCCCGTACCAGGTGCGCAGTTCCAGATCCATCACGCGCATGCCGAGGGTAGCCGAATGCGGTCCGCCGATCGAGGCGCCGTAATAGATCAGGGCCCAGATCACCGAGGCCGGCGAAACCAGCCAGAACAGGGCCCAGCCCAGGCCCAGCGTCACCACGCCGAACACGGCGATGAATACGCAGGCCAGGATCACCGGGATCGAGAGCACCACGAGATCGATCAGGAACGCGAAAAACCGCCGCGTCAGAACGCCGCGAAACAGTTCCGGCTGGCTCCAGGGATCAAACGCATGCGGCGGCACCCCGCCATCGCTGCGCCAGGCGCCGCCAGCCCTAGATGCGCCGCCAGCCCTAGATGCGCCGCCAGCATTTGAGGCGCCGCCAGTGTTACCCGAACCGCTATAAGACATGGGTCAGTCCTCCCGACTGTGCCGTCACCGTGCAGGACATGGGAACCGGCCTTGGGCTTGCAAGGGCGGCGATCGTTACCGAACCGCAATATTTCGGGGGGCCCGTCATATATTCCGTCGTTCCGGCGAAGGCCGGAACCCATACACCGCGGCCTCGCGTTTTGTCGCGGTAGCAAACGTTCTTCGCAATAACCACAGCCGGTGGCTATGGGTCCCGGCGTTCGCCGGGACGACGAGGGGAGGGTTTATCCCTCCGCCTTCAGCTTCTCCGCCGCTTGCGCGGCGAAATAGGTGAGGATGCCGTCGGCGCCGGCGCGCTTGAACGCCAGCAGGCTTTCCATGATCGCCCGGTCGCCGTCGATCCAGCCATGGCCGGCGGCGGCCGCGATCATCGCGTATTCGCCGGACACCTGATAGACGAAGGTCGGCATCGCGAAGGTGTCTTTGACCCGCCGCACGATGTCGAGATAGGGCATCCCCGGCTTCACCATCACCATGTCGGCGCCCTCGGCGATGTCGAGTTCGACCTCGCGCAAGGCCTCGTCGGAATTGGCGCTGTCCATCTGATAGGTCCGCTTGTCGCCGGTCAGCGTCTTGGCCGAGCCGATGGCGTCGCGGAACGGACCGTAGAAGGCGGAGGCATATTTCGCGGCATAGGACATGATCTGCACGTCGAGGAATCCGACATTGTCGAGTCCTTCACGGATCGCGGCGACGCGTCCGTCCATCATGTCCGACGGCGCGATGATGTCGCAGCCGGCTTCCGCCTGCACCAGCGCCTGACGCACCAGCACCGCCACCGTCGCGTCGTTGAGGATTCGGCCGTCCTCGATCAGCCCGTCATGGCCGTGGCTGGTGAAGGGATCGAGCGCCACGTCGCAGAGCACCCCTAAGCCGGGAAATTCCTTCTTGATGGCGCGCACCGACTGGCACACGAGATTGTCCGGGTTGAGCGCCTCCGAGCCATGTTCGTCGCGCAGGCTCGGCTCGGTATAGGGAAACAGCGCGATGCAGGGGATGTTCAGTTTCATCGCGCGTTCGGCATCGCGCACCGCCTGATCGACACTGATCCGCTCCACGCCTGGCATCGAGGCGATGGCGGTACGCTTGTTGTGGCCATCGATCACGAAAAACGGCCAGATCAGGTCGTTTGACGTGAGGACGTTTTCCCGCACCAGCCGGCGCGCCCATTCCGCCTTGCGGTTGCGGCGTGGCCGGACCGCCAGATCGAGGCTGGGGGCGGAGAGGGCGGCTTCCCGCCGCGGCGCGTCGCGCATTTCAATCGGGCGCCCGAATTTGATCGCCATGTGCTGTTCTCTCCTTGAGGCGCCAGGTTTTGGTCTCGCGGCGGCAGGCCGGTTTTTGACCGGTTTTTTGACCGGTTCCAAATCTGGCACTTTATCTAGCACTTTGCGCGGCGCCCGTCACCGCGGCCTTGACGTGCCGCAAGCCCGGAACTTGCCGCCAGTCCGATTGATTTTGCCGCGCCGAGGGGCCAAAAGTCCCTGACAAAGAGTCGCCGCCGACGGCTATATTAACAGGACCTTTCCGGTCATGAGCAGCCCTTCCTGATGTCTGAAACCCCATCGCGCGATCAGTCGCGGGACAATGCCATGTCGGTGGCGGCGATTTCGTCCGAGCGGATCGAATCCGACGACAATGCGTGGACCCGGCGGCTGGTGTTCTTCCTGCGCATCATGGCCGTCGTCTCCGTCGCCAAGGGCCTTTATCACTGGGCGCAGGTCACGGGCTTTGTCGGCGGCGAAGAGGAAGCCTTCGAGAATCAACCGATGGCGTGGCAGGCCGCCACGGTCTATTTCGCGGTGATCGAGCTCGTCGCCGCCGTGGGTCTGTGGCTGGCGACGCCGTGGGGCGCGGTGGTGTGGCTGACCACCGTGGTGTCGATGGCGGTGATCGAGCTGATGTTTCCGGGTATCTACGGCGGCAGCCTGGCGGTGGTGGGATTTGAAGCCGTGGCGCTGACGGCCTACCTCGCGCTGGCCTGGATGGCCGCGCGCGAACGGCCGCCATAGCGGCGCAAGACGCCGTGATCGTCCAATGCGGCGGCTCCTGATATTGGCCGAGCCGGTTGAGCCAGCGTTCGGGTGCATCAAATTTTCGAGGATTTTTGCGGTAACGTTTCAGTCACCGTAAACGCTGCGGTCATACCTGTTACGCAGGCGTTTCGAATCCGAACGATGCTGTTTCCATATGTGACAGCGCGCGCCAACGAAGCGTGAACAGGGGTCGTGCACCGTCAATGAAAGGTTGCGAAAAGTCCTTTGTTGATGGGCTTAATCCGCGATTCACTGTCTTAAATTTATGATCTCTTTATTGTCTTATTTAAGCTGATCTTCAAACGCGCCCCTTAAGTTGAAGCTATCAGGCGGGACACAAGTTTCGTCGAATAAGTCGATAAAAACGACAACAGGGGACGTGTCATGATGAAAGCCGTTGCAACGGCGGTGGATACCGCTGAGCGCGCGCCGGGCCAGGCTCCGGTGCAGCCGCTCTATCTCGAGGCGCTGACGTTGGTGGAGCGGCTGCATCGCCGCCTGCTCGACGTCATCAAGGATGAATTCGATCGCCGCGGCCGCGCCGACATCAATTCGGTGCAGGCACTCCTGCTCTATAACATCGGCGACAAGGAATTGACCGCGGGGGAGCTGCGCACGCGCGGCTATTACCTCGGCTCCAACGTTTCCTACAATTTGAAGAAGCTGGTTGAACTCGGCTTCCTCGACCATCAGCGCTCGCGCGTCGATCGCCGCTCGGTCCGCATCCGTCTGACCACGCAGGGCCAGGAAATCCGCCGCATCGTCGACGCGCTCTATCAGAAGCACGTCAAGACCGTGGAGCAGGTCGGCGGCATCTCGAACGAGGAGTTCGCGACGCTGAACAAGTCGCTGCACCGGCTCGAGCGGTTCTGGACCGACCAGATCCTGTATCGGCTCTGAGACTTTTCGGCCAAGCCGGCATGCTTTAAAAAGACCGGCGGCCAACAAGAATAAAACGTGACTTCCCCAAGCGCATCGGCCCGGCTTTCCGGACCGGTGCGTTTTGTTTTTGGGCTGCCGGTTGGCGTGGCGAAAGCCGGTTTCCGAAATGGAACTTTTGCGCGGTCTCGTGCTTATCCCTCCGTATCGGAGGCCGAAGGCGATGCTGGTCGAGCGCGGATTGCAGGTCATGAATGTCGGGGCGGTCGGCGATGCCTACGCCATCGCCGCCAACTATCTGCGCCGGACCGGCGCCATTCCCGACAGCTTTGTCACCAATGAGCCTCTGGTCGAGATCATCGTGCAGCTGTTCCACAGCGGCGAGTTCAACAAGATCCGCCTCGCCAACAAGGCGATTGCGACGTTTGAGGCCCAGGAAGCGGCTTAAGAAGCGGCTTAAGAAGCGGCTTGAGCAGCCGCCTGAGCAGCGGCCTTGGAATTGTTTTGACGCATCATCCAGAGGATATCATGCAACCCGCCATCGACCGTATCATGATGACCTACGATCTCCTGCTGAACCGCTCTGCGGCCGCCAGCGCCGAGGCCCGCGTCAAGGTGACGGAGTATGTCACCACGCTGTTCGAGGCCGGCGAGAAGGATATGCATCGGCTCACGGTGTGCGGGCTGACCTATTTGCGCGAACTCGACGGCTCCAGCGATCCGGTCAAGGCGGGATTTACCGGCCTTTGAGTGACGTCATCGCTCACCATTGATAGCGGACGACGCCCTTGCCGGCGTAGCTGCGCGTCACGTCGGAGAACTCGCCTTCGAAGGTGGCGGCGAGCGAGAAGCCGCTCAGCCATTTCCGCTCGATCGAGGCGGTGGTGAGCGCGGCGTCGGCCGCCTGCGCGGCGCCATTGACCGTGAAGGATGCGCCGGGCAGCGCCTGGAAGGTCGCCGCGATCGAGCGGTCCGGATTGAAGTCGTGGGCCCAGGCCAGGCGCGTGCGCAAGGTCAGCATCGAATCCTGCATCGCAAAGGACTGGTCGGTGCGGATGCCGAGTTCGCTGCGGGTGTCGGTGACGCTCTTCGGCGCATAGGCGAGGGCAAAGGTGCTGGCACCCGACACGGCGCTTTCGGCATAGGCCGGAAGATCGAAGGTGGTGAACTGTGCGGCCGCGTAAGGCGTCACGCCAAGGCCGCCGCCAAGCCCGCCGACCCACGGCGCGACCAGGCGATAGCCACCCTCGACGCGGCCGGAGACGGCATTGGCGTTGAACTCCGCATGCAGATGGTCGAGGCCGGCCGCGGTCACGATGCGGTCGGTGGTGATGTCCTGCCAGCCATAGGCGAGCGCCGCGCTGACATAGGCCGGCCCAACGGTGTGCCGCATATAGGCGCCGGCCTGGAACAGGTCGGAACGTCCCGAGCCGCCATTGGCGACGCTGAAATTGGTGCCGCCGCCGGCGAGCGCAAAGCCGGCCAGCGTGAACGGCGAGAACAGGTAATCCGCGCCGACCGCGGTACCGTAAATCCGGCTGGTCGTGCTGTTCGATCCGACCGCCGCATTGCCGTCTGACGTCTGCGAGCCGCCAAAGCCCGCCGTCCATGCGCTCCAGCGCGGCTCGAAGGCGGCGGGCGGCGCCTTGGCGAACATTGCATAGGCATCGGAGCGTTTGGTCGTCGTCCCATTGCCTTCGTCGGCGAAGCCGGTCGCGCCGGGCGATGACGCAGCCGCGCCGCCGTGACCGCCGATGAAGGGATCGGTCATCACGCCCATGAACTGCGTCATCGCGTCAAACGTGGTCTGCTGCGAACCAAAGCACAAAGTCGCTGCGCTCCAGCCCGCTGCGCGGGGGCAAGAGCCGAGAGGCCGGTAGTCGGTCGAGAGAGTACAGCGATAGGCTTGGTGACAAGGTCAACACGATCAACAAGCGTACTGTTGGCGTGCAACGCGTGATCAAGAACAGCCAGCAAGAA
>NZ_JBEKCZ010000133.1:0-14861 GCF_050014615.1 Bradyrhizobium sp.
ATCGAGGTCTTGCCGATCCGGACCAGATTGGCATGCACGGAAACCAGATCGCCGACGAAAACCGGCTTGCGGAAATTCATCGCTTCGATCGCCACCGTGACGGTGCGCGATTTTGCGGTCTTGGAGGCGAAGATTCCGCCGCCGAGATCCATCTGGCTGAGCAGCCAGCCGCCGAAAATATCGCCGTTCTGATTGGTGTCGGCCGGCATCGCCAACGTGCGGATACAGAGATCGCCGTCAGGTTCGGTTTCCATGGTCGGCGGGGCGTGAACGGCGGTCGTGTCGGTCATGTCTGAGGTCCCGTCGAATCGAATGCGGCGTTACTTGAAGCTATCCCAGCCGGCATCCGGCGTGAACCGGTCGCCGAATTTTTGCGCGAGCGCGCGCAAGGTCGAAGCCACATTCTCCGCGCCGCGGGCTCGGGCGTAGTTCAAGGGGCCACCGCGAAACGGCGCGTAGCCGGTGCCGAAAATCATCGCGCCATCGACCGTGTCGGGATTGTCGACAATGCCTTCGCGCAGGCAGGCGACGCAGACGTTCGACATCGGCAGGATCAGCCGGTCGATCATTTCCGGCGTCGGCTCCATGGTTGAAGACGAACCGGGCGCCCTGTCGGCCTTGCCGTCTTTCCAGATGTAAAAACCCTTGCCGGACTTGCGGCCGAGTTCGCCCTTGGCGACCTTGTCGCGCAGCCAGGCCGGCGTCGGCGGCAGCAGATCGCCGAATTTCGAGCGCAGCATGTCGCCGACCGCGAGACAAATATCGAGTCCGACCTGATCGGCCAGCTCGATCGGGCCCATCGGCATGCCGAATTTTTCCGCCGCCGCATCGATGGCGAGTTTGTCGATCTTCTCGTCGAGCATCACCATCGCCTCGAGCATGTAGGGCGTCAGCGCGCGATTGACGAGAAAGCCCGGCGAACTCCTGACCGGCAGCGGCAGCCGGTCGATGGCACCGACAAAGGCCAGCGCCTCTTTCAGCATCTGCGGATCGCTGCCGTCATGGCTGACGACCTCGACCAGTTGCAGCCGGGACACCGGATTGAAGAAGTGCAGCCCGACCAGCCGTTCCGGTTTTGCCAACGTCGTGCGCAGATCCTGCAGCGGAATGCTTGAGGTGTTGGTGGCGAGAATTGCCCCCGCTTTCATCTTTGGCTCGAGGCCCGCATAGACCTTCTGCTTTAATTCCAGCTTCTCCGGCACCGCTTCGATGATGAGGTCGGCGTTGCGCACGCCTTCGCCGTCGAGATCGGGAACCAGCCGGTCCAGCGCGTCGCGCACGTCAGTGCGTTGGCGCATGATCTTGCCGAACAAATCAGAAGCGCGCTTGATCGCGCCGGCGATCGGCTCCGGCTTCATGTCGGCGAGCGTGACCCGCAAGCCCTGATTGGCGCACCAGGCCGCGATGTCGCCGCCCATCGCGCCGGCGCCGATGACGTGAACATGGCGGATGCTGTTGCCGGAGCCGGCGGTCTTTTTCATCTGGTCGCGCAGGAAGAACACCCGGATCAGATTCTGCGCCGTCGGCGTCACCATCAGATGGGCGAATGAGGTCTTCTCGGCTGCCAGCATCGCGGCCTTGTCGCCGCCGTGCTTTTCCCAGAGATCGATCAGCGCATAGGGTGCCGGATAATGCTCCTGCGGCGCGGCCTTCGCGGCCTCGGCGCGCATCCGCGACGCCAAAAAGCCCCTGACCGGACCGAGATTCAAGAGTGCGACGAGAACGCCCGGTCTGGCGCGCTTCAGACGGCCGAACACCGCGTCCTTCACGGCGTTGCGAACATGGCGCTCCTGCGTCACCGCATCGACCAGCCCGAGCGACCTGGCCTTGCGCGCATCGATGGTCTTGCCGGTCAGCATCAGCGTCATCGCCTGCATCGGATTGACCAGGCGCGTGAAACGCGCAGGCCCGCCGAGACCGGGATGCAGCCCGAGCAGGACTTCGGGAAAACCAAAGCGCGCGCCGTCGATCGCGATGCGCGACTGGCAGGCGAGCGCGACTTCGAGGCCGCCGCCGAGGCAAAAGCCGTGGATCACGGCGACGGTCGGAATCTTGAGGCCTTCAAGGCGGTCGATCACCGCATGGGCGCGGCCGATAGAGGTCTCGACGGGCCCGGGATCGGTCGCGCCGCGAAACTCGTTGACGTCGGCGCCGGCGATGAAACCGGATGGCTTCGCCGAGCGGATCACCAGTCCCGTCGGACGCTGGCTTTCCAGCGCCGCCAGCACGGTATCGAACTCGGCCATGACATCGGCCGACAGCGTATTGGCGCTGGCGCCCTCGCGATCGAACAATAGCCAGGCAATGCCGTCGGCATCGCGCGTCAGCTTGAAATGGCGATAGGGGCTGCTTGCGTCAGGCTTCGGTCCGAGTTCGAGCACGCGGTCACCGAGCACGTCCATGATTTTGCTGTCCATGGCGTTCCCTATACCGTCTCGATCAACATGGCGCCGCCCTGCCCGCCGCCGATACATTCGGTGGCGATGCCGCGTTTGGTGCCCAGCCGCCGCATCGCATTGACAAGATGCAGCACGATGCGATTGCCGCTGCAGCCGACGGGATGGCCGAGGCTGATGGCGCCGCCATCGACGTTCAGCCTGGCGCGATCGATCTGACCGGCCGCGCCGTCGAGGCCGAGAATCTCGCGGCAGAACTTCTCGTCGTTCCAGGCGGCGAGACAACCCAGCACCTGGGTCGCGAACGCCTCGTTCAATTCCCAGGTCTCGATATCCTGCAACGCCAGTTTATTCCGCTTGAGCAGTTCGGTCGCCGACAACACCGGGCCGAGACCCATGATCGAGGGATCGAGCGCCGACCATTGGCTGTCGACGATCACGGCCTTCGGTTTGAGACCGTGTTTGGCGACGGCTTCTTCCGACGCCAGGATGGTCCACGACGCGCCGTCGGTGATCTGCGACGAGTTGCCGGCGGTGACCTGGCCCCAGGGCCGCTCGAACACCGGCTTGAGCGCCGCCAATTTCTCGGGCGAGGAATCCGGCCGCACGCCATCGTCATATTCGTAGAATTTGCCGTCGCGCGCGAACGCGGTTTCAACCTCGCCGTGCAGGAAACCCTGCGCCTGCGCGTTGGCCAGCCGGATATGGCTTTCGACCGCATAGGCATCCGACTGCTCGCGGGTGATACCGAAGAGGTGACCGACCACTTCGGCGGTTTGTCCCATGTTGAGTTCGGTGATCGGATCGGTCAGGCCACGCTCCAGGCCGATGATCGGCTTGAAGAACGCCGGACGCGTTTTGGCCAGCGCCGCCAGCTTGGCGAGAATGCCCTTGGCGCCGGCCAATCCCGCAAACCAGCGCACGCCCTGCTGCGGCCATACCAGCGGCGCGTAGCTCAGCGCTTCCGAACCGCCGGCCAAAATCAGATCCGAGACACCCTCGCGGATGTAGCGATAGGCCGTATCGATCGACTGCATGCCGGAGCCGCAATTGATCTGCACCGTAAAGGCGACCATCGCCTCGCCCATGCCCAGACGAAGCGCCGCGACCCGCGCCGGGTTCATCTCGTCGGCAATGACATTGACGCAGCCCAAAATCACCTGATCGAAAGCACTGGGCGCGAACGGCTGCCGCGCCAGCAACGGCCGGCCACACTGCACGGCGAGGTCCACCGGGGTGAACGGTCCGGGTCCAGTGCGCGCCTTCAGGAACGGCGTCCGGCTGCCGTCGATGATGTAAACCGGTCGCGCCATCAGCTTGCCGCCCGCGTCTCACCGAGTTCCCTGGAGAACTGATGCACCTCGGCGGGTTTCTTGTAGATCGGCGACAGCGCCTCGGGCGCGAAATCGTCGACCTCGATCACTTTCGCCACCGCCTCATGCGCGAGCGCGAGCTGGTCGCCCTCGGCCTGGGTGATGACGCCTTTGCCGATAGCTTCTTTTACATCGCGCAGGTGCGCAGCGTGCATTCGCTTGGAGATATCTTCCGCGCCGGTGACGAGCAAAAATGCCTTCTCCAGCCGCGCGATGCCGCCGTCATCGTCGACATGCGACAGGTCAGGCGTCAGGCGGTCACGCGCCGCCGACGGCTCCAATATCAGCTGCGCGCATTGATGGACAACAATATCCGACGGGCCGAGCACCCGCGCGCCGAACGGCTGGATCAGGAACTTCAGAACGACGGCGACAAATCGATTGGGCAAATTCGCGAGAATTTCAGCGAAACGGTTTTCGATGGTGCGAAAGCCGCTTGCCATGCACCATTCCAGCGCGGCAAAATCCGCACTCTGGCGGCCCTCGTCCTGCCAGCGTTTCAGCGCCGCCGACAGCAAATACAATTCAGACAGGATATCGCCGAACCGCGCCGACAGCATTTCCTTGCGCTTGAGCGCGCCACCCAACGTCAAGAGCGCCATGTCGGCACACAGCGCGAACGCCGACGAGTACCGCGAGAGCTGGCGATAAAATCCGGTTGCCTCCGCGGCATCGGGCACCGTCACGAACATTCCGCCGCTCCAGCTCCGGCCCCACGCCCGAAACAGCGTGACCACGCTGTGACCGACATGCTTCCAGAACGCGGTGTCGAAGGCGTCCAGACCCCGGGCGCGGTCCTCGTCGCCCAGCGCGTTCATTTCCTGCAGCAGATAAGGATGCGCGCGGATCGCGCCCTGCCCGAATACGATCAGGTTGCGGGTCAGGATGTTGGCGCCCTCGACCGTGATGCCGACCGGCACCGAACGATAGAGATTGCCCATGTAATTCTGCGGACCATCGATCACGGCCTTGCCGCCATGGATATCCATCGCGTCATCGATCGCGATCCGCATCCGCTCGGTCGCCTGCAATTTCATGATGCCGGAAATGACAGCGGGGTGACGGCCCTGGTTGAGCGCGGCGCAGGTCAGCCGCCGCGCCGCGTCGAGCAGATACGCAGTGCCGGCAATTCGCGCCAGCGGCTCCTCGATGCCCTCGAATTTCCCGATCGGCACGTTGAACTGCTCGCGGATCCGCGCATAGGCGCCGGTGGTGCGCGCGGCGTAGGCCGCACCCGCCGCCGACAGCGACGGCAGCGAGATGCCGCGCCCGGCGGCCAGTGCCGTCATCAGCATCTTCCAGCCCTGGCCGAGACGCTCCTGCCCGCCGATGACGTAATCCATCGGAATGAAGACGTCCTTGCCCCAGTTCGGACCGTTCTGAAACACCTGCATCGACGGCAGATGACGATGGCCGATGGTAACGCCGGGCAGATGGGTCGGGATCAACGCCACGGTAATGCCGAGTTCGTCCTGTGATCCAACCAGATGATCCGGGTCATAGGCCTTGAAGGCCAGCCCGAGCAGCGTCGCCACCGGACCGAGCGTGATATAGCGCTTGTGCCAGTTGAGACGCAGCCCCAGCACGTCGCGTCCCTCGAAACTGCCTTTGCAGATGACGCCGCTGTCGATCATCGAGGCGGCATCGGAGCCGGCTTCCGGGCTGGTCAACCCGAAGCAGGGAATCTCGCGGCCGTCGGCGAGGCGCGGCAGCCAGGCTTGCTGTTGGTCCTTGGTGCCAAAGCGCATCAGCAATTCGCCGGGTCCGAGCGAGTTCGGCACCATCACGGTCACGGCGGCGGCCAATGAGCGCGACGAAATCTTGCGCACCACTTCCGAATGCGCATAGGGCGAGAAGCCAAGCCCGCCATATTCCCTGGGGATGATCATGCCGAAGAATTTACGCGCCTTGATGAAGTCCCAGACTTCGGGCGGCAGGTCACGCCATTCCCAATTGATCTTCCAGTCGTCGAGCATGGCGCAGAGTTCATCGACCGGGCCGTTGAGAAACGCTTTCTCTTCAGCCGTCAGGGTCGCCGGCGCATTGGCCAGCAGCTTCGACCAGTCGGGATTGCCGGTGAAGAGGTCGGCGTCCCACCAGACGTCGCCCGCCTCCAGCGCCTCGCGCTCGGTGTCCGACATCGGCGGCAACACCCCGCGCGCCCAGGAGAAGATCGGCTTGGTGACGAAATCGCGGCGAAAGCTCATGGCGATGTCCTCAGGGTCGGAGCGGCTGGGGGATATTCTAGCGGAACCCAGGGGATTCGGGGGACGCCTGGCTCTGGAAATACAGCTAAATTAAGCGACATCCGATAACGGCAGAATACCGCATCAGTTCCGAAAACGCCGACGGGTGTAATACTTAAGTCACGATAATCCGCGATCGAATCGGCGAAAGCGCGCTAATTCAGGGCTCCCCCTTCGCGCCTGCGGCGAAAGGCAGAAGCGACATCAATCCGGCCGCACCATCTCGAACATGGCATCCGGCTTGATCTCGAAATAGTCGCCCCGGCGGCCGGCGCGCACGATCGGCCGTGCCAGCGCGGTCTGATAGACGCCGTCCTTGATCATGGCCTTGTCGATGTGGACGGCGACGACCTCGCCCAGGGTCAGCCAGCCCTGGACCTTGGTGCCGTCGGCGGCCTGCAACTGAATGATTTGCGATAATTTGCATTCAAACGAGACCGGGCTTTCGGCCACCCGGGGCACGTTGACGCGCTTGCCCGGCACCGCGGTCAACCCCGCGATCGCGAATTCATCGACATCGCGGGCGACATGCGCCGCGGTGGCGTTCATCTGCTTCGCCAGATCCCGGGTGGCGAGATTCCAGACGAATTCGCCGGTCTCCTGGATATTCTGGACACTGTCCTTCCAGGAGGTCGAAGAGAAGCCGATGATCGGCGGGTGATAATTGAAGCCGTTGAAGAAGCTGTAAGGCGCGAGATTGACGTTGCCTTTGGTGTCCCGCGACGAGATCCAGCCGATCGGACGCGGCGCAATGATGGCATTGAACGGATCGTGCTTGAGGCCATGGCCGTTGGCCGGCTCATAGTAATGCAAGTCTCTCGGGCTGGATGCGTCCATTTCGGCCTATTCCTTACTATTTCGTCGTTGCGAGGAGTCCGTACTCCGTCATTCCGGGATGGTGCGCTAGCACCAGACCTCAGATGCGCAATTGCGCATCGGGGAATCTCGAGATTCCGGGTTCATCGCTGCGCGATGCCCCGGAATGACGGGGTAGACTATCAGCTTCCTCAGTGTTTCGCCGAACTCCCGCGCGGCGCAAGTCCCGCGAGGACGAAATCGATCATCTGGTCGAGCGACGGTCCCGGCTTGTTGGCGCATTGCGCGATCATCTGCGGATGGAAAAACCGCATCATCGCGGTGCAGGCGCACATCGCGGTCATCGGCAGATCAGCGGCCTCGAATTCACCTGAAGCGACGCCCTCGGCGATCACGCTACCTATGGTCTCGGTGATATGCTCCATATGGGCGACGCAAACCTCCCAGCTCTCCTCCATCGCAATCGAGACCATCTCATGCAATTTGGAATCGCCGACATAGCGTTCGGAATTCATCCGATGGATGGTGGTCATAAGCTCGCGTAGCCGGGACGCCGCCGGTCCGCGTTTGGCTGCAATCACGTGCGCCGCGTCCTCGACCCCGCCCATCAGGCTGCGCGCAACGCCCTCGTGGATCGCCTTTTTCGAATCGAAAAAGCGATAGACGTTGGCCGGGCTCATGCGCAGCAGCTTGGCGATGTCGGCGACGGTGGTCTTCTGGTAGCCGATTTCGCGGAACAAACGTTCCGCCACCACGAGAATCCGCTCACGGGTGTCCGGCTCGATATGTTCCGAAATCAGCGTCATGCCAGTGCTCAGTTCCGTGTGCTCTCAATGCTTTGTTCGAGCATAATGTTCAATTATTCCGCGGCCTCAGCAAGCGGAATTGCGGGCTGTGATTCGCCTTGATGCTGCGGCGCAATGTGCTCAATCGGACCGCTCTCATCAAGGCTCTTGCGGAACCAGAGGGCGTAGAGGCCCGGCAGGTACAGCAAGGTCAGGAAGGTTGCAACAAACAGGCCGCCCATGATGGTGATCGCCATCGGGCCCCAGAACGCCGAGCGCGACAGCGGGATCATCGCCAGGATGGCGGCGAGCGCCGTCAGCACCACCGGGCGGGCACGCCGGACGGTGGCTTCGACGATGGCTTCCCGGCGGGTCAGGCCGTGGGACACGTCGGTTTCGATCTGGTCCACCAGGATCACCGCATTGCGCATGATCATCCCGGCCAGCGCGATCAGCCCGAGCAGCGCCACGAAGCCGAAGGGCTGGTTGGCCACGTTCAGTCCCAGCGACGCCCCGACAATGCCCAGCGGCGCGGTCAGGAACACCAGCAGCAGGCGCGAGAAGCTCTGCAGCTGGATCATCAGCAAGGTCAGCATGACCAGCACCATCAGCGGAAACAGCACAAAGATCGAGGCATTGCCCTTGGCGGACTCCTCGAACGCGCCGCCGGCCTCGATCCGGTAGGCCGGCTCCAGGCTGTCGCGGATCTGCTGCAGCTTGGGCCAGATCTGGTTGGTCACGTCGGGAGCCTGCACGCCGTCGGCAACGTCGCCGCGCACGGTGATGGCCATGTCGCGGTTGCGCCGCCACAGGATCGGCTCCTCATGGGCGTATTCGATCTTCGCGATCTGCAGCAGCGGCACCGCCACCCCGTTGCGCGATGTCACGGTGAGATCGCCGACATGGCCGAGATCGAGCCGCTCGGACGGTACCGCGCGCGCCACCACGTCGACCTTCTCGATGCCGTCACGCACCGTGGTCACCGGAGCGCCCGAGATCAACATGGCCAGCGCCGTTGAGACGTCCTGCGGGGTGAGGCCGAGCGCTCGCGCGCGGTCCTGATCGACCACCAGCTTGAGATACGGCGACTGTTCGTTCCAGTTGAGCTGCGGATCCCTGATATTTTCGTTCTGCTTGACCACGTCCCGCACCTTGTAGGCGATGTCGCGGACGGTGTTGGGATCGGGGCCGATCACCCGGAATTGTACCGGGAAACCGACCGGCGGCCCGAAATTAAAGCGATCGACCCGCACCCGGGCTTCGGTCAGGACCCCGTCCTCGACCGACTTTTCGAGGCGTGCCTTGATCCGCTCGCGCGCCTCGACATCCTTGGCGACGATCACGATCTCGGCGAAGGCCTCGTTCGGCAGCTGCGGGTTGAGCCCGAGCCAGAACCGCGGCGAACCCTGGCCGACATAGGCGGTGTAGGTCGCGATGTCCTTGTCACCCTTCAGCAGCGCCTCGGCCTTTTCCACCGACTTCTGGGTAACGCCAAACGCTGTCCCCTCCGGCAACCGCAGCTGCAGGAACAGTTCGGGCCGCTCCGACAGCGGAAAGAACTGCTGCTGCACGTGACCGAAGCCCACGATGGACAGCGCGAAGATCCCGACCGTCGCCAGCACCACCTTGATCCGGTGGTTGACGCACCACTGGATCATGCTGCGCAGAATACGATAGACGCGCGTCTCATAGACCGCGTGCGGATCGTGGTTATGGCTGACCGTGATATTCGGCAGCAGCTTGACGCCGATATAGGGCGTGAAGATCACCGCGACGAACCAGGAGGCGACCAGCGCGATCGCCACGATCCAGAAAATGCCGCCGGCATATTCGCCGACCGCGGAATTGGCAAAACCGATGGGCAGGAAGCCGGCCGCCGTGACCAGCGTTCCCGTCAGCATCGGGAACGCGGTGGATTCCCAGGCAAAGGACGCCGCGCGGACCCGGTCCCAGCCCTGCTCCATCTTCACCACCATCATCTCGACCGCGATGATGGCGTCGTCGACCAGAAGCCCCAGCGCGATGATCAACGCGCCGAGCGTAATTCGATGCAGATCGAGCGACATCGCGTTCATGACGATGAAGACGATCGCCAGTACCAGCGGCACCGACAACGCCACCACGATGCCGGTGCGCCAGCCCAGTGCCACGAAACTGACGAACAGCACGATCGCCAAGGCCTCGATGAAGGAGTGCACGAATTCATTGACCGCGTGCTCGACCACTTCGGGCTGGTCGGCGATGCGATCGACATTGATGCCCTGCGGCACCGCCTTCATGAATTCCGCGGTCGCGTCGGCGACGTCCTTGCCGAGTTCCAGGATGTTGGCACCCTTGGCGGTGACCACGCCGATACCGATCGCGGGCTTGCCTTCCTGGCGCACCACAAAGCTCGGCGGATCGACGAAGCCATGGGTGACGGTGGCGATATCGCCGAGGCGAAACACGCGGCCATTGCTCTCGACCGGCGTTTCCGCCACCGCCTTGACGCCGTCGAGCGCGCCGGTGACGCGCAGCGGCACGCGTTGCGAGGAGGTTTCCACCGTGCCGGCCGGCACGACATTGTTCTGCTTGGCCAGCGAATCGAACAGCGCCTGCGGCGTAATGCCCAGCGTCGCCAGCTTGGCATGCGAGAACTCGACGAAGATCTTCTCGTCCTGGGTGCCGTAGAGGTCGATCTTGGTGACACCCGGCACTTTCAACAGCCGCTGGCGCATGCCTTCGGCGGCTTTCTTCAACTGCGCGTAGTCGGCGCCGTCGCTGGTCATCATGTAGAGAATTGAATCGACGTCGCTGAATTCGTCGTTGACGACGGGACCGAGCAGACCCGCCGGCAACTGGCCCTGCACATCGACCAGTTTCTTGCGCAGCAGATAAAACAGATACGGCACGTCCTTGGGCGGCGTCGAATCCTTGAACGAGACCTGCATCGCCGTGAACGCCGGCTTCGAATAGGTCTCCACCTTGTCGAAATACGGCAGTTCCTGCAGTTTCTTCTCGATCGGGTCCGCAACCTGGGTCTGCATTTCCGCGGCCGTCGCGCCCGGCCAGATCGCCGAGACGTTCACCACCTTGACGGTAAAGAACGGATCTTCGGCGCGGCCGAGCCCCCGATAGGAGAAGAAGCCGGCGAAGCCTAGCGCAACCACCAGGAACAGAATGAGTGCGGGATGGCTCACCGCCCAGGCCGAAAGATTGAACCGTTTCATCGTGCCCTCCTCCGATCGACCCAGATTAAAACGACAGCGACGACACGACGCGGACCTTCTGGGCCGGATCGAGTTTCTGCACGCCAAGCACGACAACTTTCGAACCGTCATCGACACCGCCTGATATGACGACGTCATTGCTGCCATAGGATTTGACCGCGACCGGCTTCAGCGCCACTTCGCCCTTGGCATCGACGATATAGAGCGAGGGATCGCCGCCCTGGCTGTACAGCGCCGACAGCGGCAACCGCGCCACGCGCTCGGTCAGCGGATCGGCCAGCGTCAGCGTCGCGGTCATGCCGAGCGAAACGCTTTCACCGGCATCGGGCAGCGAGAATTTGGCCAGAAACGTCCGCGTCGCCGGATCGGCTGACGGCGCGACCTCGCGCAGTTTTGCCGCGTATTTCTTGTTGGGTTCGGACCACAGGGTCACGGTCGCCGTGCCGTCCTTGGCGCGTCCGACCAGGGTCTCCGGTATCGCGACCACGGCTTCCTTTTCGGCAAAGCGCGCGACCCGAATGGCGGTCTGTCCGGACGCCACCACCTGTCCGGCGTCGATCAGGGTCGCGGTGACGACGCCGCGGGTATCGGCCACCAAAGTGGCGTAAGACAGCGAATTATTGGTGAGCTCGACCGAGCGCTCGGCGCGATTGAGCCGCGCGCGCGCCTCGTCGGCGGCGGCCTTGGCCTGATCCAGCTGGGCGTCGGTGGCCCAGCCCTTGACCCGCAGATCCTTGGCGCGCTGCTCGGCGGCGGCGGCCTGCGCCAGCACGCCGGTGGCGGCGCGGAACTCGGCCTCGGCCTGCTCGGCCTGCAGTTTCAGATCGATCTCATCGAGTGTGGCCAGCGGCTGGCCGACATCGACGGTCTGGCCGACCTCGACCAGGCGTTTTGCCACCTTGCCGGGGACCCGGAAACCCATGTCGGTCTCGATCCGGGGCTTGATGGTGCCGACGAAGCTGCGCTCCGGAGATTCCGACTCATAATGTACGGTAGCCACCAGAACCGGCCGCGATGGGGCTGCTTTCTCGGCAACCTTGTCGTTGCAACCGGCCAGGGTGATCGCCACAGCGGCCAGCAATACACCAGCCAATAGCCTGTAATAACTTGAGAAAATGGAACGGGCGAACATCTTTCTCTCCATCGGCTGATGCCTGATGAAGAATGTCAATTATTCACTGACGAATGTCAATATTCGTCAGTGATCATGATTCCGTGAAGGTTACCGGCTTCTTGACGGTAACCGCCGGGACGACGGATCGGCCGGGGGAGCTAATTCACGAGCTAACTCACTTGCCCCACGCTTGCGAATTCCGCCCTGGTCTCGTGGCCGCCGAGGAAGGCCAAGAGGCCGCCGATCAGCGGCAGCACCGCGAGCACCAATAGTCCGGTCGAGGTGCTTCCGGTCGCCTCCTTGACCCAGCCGATCAGATACGGTCCGCCGAAGCCTGCGAGGTTGCCGATCGAATTGATCAGCGCGATCGCGCCGGCCGCCGCGGTCCCGGACAGCCACGCGGTCGGCAGCGTCCAGAACACCCCGAAGGTGCAGAAGATGCCGATCGCCGCAACCACCAGCGCCACCATCGTGACGTAGGGACTATCCATGTAGCCGCAGATGGCGAGCGCCGCCGCGGTCAGCAGCAACGGCGCGCCGACGTGGATCACGCGTTCGCGCGTCGCATCCGAATGCCGCGCCCACAGGATCATCGCCACAGTGCCGAACACATAGGGTACCGCGGTGACGAAGCCGGTCTGCGCGTTGGAAAACCCGAACGCCTTGACGATCTGCGGCAGCCAGAACTGCATGCCGTAAAGGGCCGCGACAAAACCGAAATAGATCAGGCTCAGCGTCAGGACCTTGGGCGACGCCAGCGCCTGGCCCAGCGTGAGATGTCTGGCGGCCTGTTTGGCGGCGATTTCGCTTTCGAGTTTTGCGGACAGCCACGCCTTCTGCTCGACTGAGAGCCAATCCGCCTTGGCGGGCCGATCGGTGAGATAGAACCAGGTGACGATCCCTAAGAGAACCGAGGGAATGCCCTCGATGACGAACAGCCACTGCCAGCCCTTCAGGCCCATGGCGCCGTCGAGGCCCAGCAACAGTCCGGAGACCGGCGCGCCGATCACGGTCGAGACCGGCACCGCGATCGCAAAGGCGGCCAGAAAGCGCGCGCGATACTCGGCCGGATACCAATAGGTGAGATACAGGATGATGCCCGGAAAAAACCCGGCTTCCGCGACCCCGAGCAGAAAGCGCAGGCCGTAAAAACTCCAGACCCCCGATACCAGCGCCATCATCGCGGAGATGATGCCCCAGGTCACCATGATGCGCGCGATCCAGCGGCTGGCGCCGAACCGTTCCAGCGCGAGGTTGCTCGGCACCTCGAAGATGAAATAGCCGATGAAGAAGATGCCGGCGCCCCAGGCGAAAATCGTCGGCGAGAACTTCAATTCCGCGTTCATGGTCAGCGCGGCGAAGCCGAGATTGACCCGGTCCAGATAAGAAAAGAAATACGCCAGCACCAGGAATGGAATGAGGCGCCACGAGATGGCGCGGATGGTGGAGGTCTCGAGGTCGCTCTTGGCGCCGGTGACGGCGGCCGAGGCGAGGGTGGTGGCGGATCGGCTCATGCATTTTCTCCCCGGAAGTTCTTGCTTTTTGTTGGCGGCGATACGGCCGCAACAGCTCATGATATCGGGGGTTCTTAGCATCGCCTGATATCCCTGTGAAAGGGCGATTGCCGCAACCTGGACATCGGGCCACCCGGCCTCAGCCTCCGTCTGCGCAAAATCTGCACGAAAATACGCAAATCCTGAGCATCCCGGAAATGCGGGCTTGCACGCCCACCCCTCACTCCGCCAGTTGAAACCGCTCGAAGCGATGCAGTTCTTCCTCGATGCGGCGTTTTAATTCCTTGCGTGCGCCCCTGGCTGCGCCCTCGCCGACCCAGTTCCATTTCTGCATCAGCAATTTCCGGCGCTGGCGATCGGTCTTGAGATCGAGCGCGGCGACGATGTCGTCGCCGACCAGAACCGGCAGCGCGAAATAGCCGAAGCGCCGCTTCTCCTTGGGTATGTAGGCCTCGAAGCGGTGCTCATAGCCGAAGAACAGCTGCGTCCGCTTGCGCTGGATCACCAGCGGATCGAACGGCGACAGGATGTGCACCAGATCAAAAGCCGTGCCGCCGGCATTCTCCAGCGTCGCGGGTTCGGCCCAGTGCTGCTGCTTGCCCGCGGCTTCGAGCACGACCGGCACCAACTCCCCACGGCGCACCCTGGCCTCGATCAGCCGCTGGACCTGCGCCTTGCGCGGCGCGTCGAGATGGCAGATCGAATCCAGGCTGACGATGCCCTGCGCGCGCAAGGCGCGGTCGAGCAGATAGCCGATGATGTCACGCGCCGAAGCCGGCTTCGGCGGGTGATGGGGCGGCTGGTCCCAGCCGAAATGCCGCGCCATTAACTCGTAAGTCTTGAGCATGCCGTTACGCCCGGAGATCGTGAGCCGACCCTCATAGAACGCCAGTTGCAGCGCCCGCTTCGACGGTTTGCGGCTCGCCCACGGATGCTCCTTGTCGACCAGCACGTCGTCGTCGATGTCGCGGATGGTGAGCGCGCCATCGCGCCGGATCAGCCGCATGACCTTGCGCAAATCCGCGGGCGTGACCGCGGACAGCCATTTATGGCCCTCGCGCCGGTGGCGCTTCATGGCGGGGAGGAAGAAGCGCAGATCTTTTGCCGGCACATAGGACAGCGCATGGGTCCAGTACTCGAACACGGTTTTGTCGACGCTCTGGGCCTGGCGCAGATCCGCGCGCCGGTAGTCGGGGATGCGGCTCCAGAGAATATGATGATGCGAGCGCTCGATGACATTGATGGTGTCGATCTGCACATAGCCGAGATGCTCGACCGCGGCGGCCGTCGCCGGCGGCCCCTCGCCGAACGGCGCGCTGATATCGAGCCGCTGGGCGCGCAGCCAGATGTGACGGGCTTCAGATTTGCTGATGGAAACGGATTTATCGGCGGGCATGGTTCGGCAATG
>NZ_JBEKCZ010000134.1:0-14530 GCF_050014615.1 Bradyrhizobium sp.
TTCGACAAGCCCGAAGATATCGACCCGCACGCCAACCAGCCGCCGGGCACGCTGATCTGCAGCGAGGAGGAAATCATGGAAAGCCACGTCGTCACCGGCATCGCCTTTTCCAAGGACGAAGCCCAGATTTCCGTCCGCCAGATCGAGGACAAGCCGGGCGTCGCCGCCTCGATCTTCGGCCCCTTGGCGGAAGCCAATATCAACGTCGACATGATCGTGCAGAACGTCTCGGAGGACGGCAAGACCACCGACCTCACCTTCACGGTTCCGGCCTCGGACTATGTCCGCGCCCGCGATACCATCACGTCGGCCAAGGCCCAGATCGGCTATATCAGGCTCGACAGCGCCACCGACGTCGCCAAGGTCTCGGTCATCGGCAGCGGTATGCGCAGCCATGCCGGCGTCGCCGCCAAGGCGTTCGCCGCCCTGGCCGCGCGCAACATCAACATCCGCGCCATCACCACCTCCGAAATCAAGTTTTCGGTACTGATCGACACCGCCTATACCGAGCTCGCGGTGCGCACCCTGCACACGCTTTATGGGCTCGACCAGGCCTAGCGCCGATCGGTTCTGAGCGAATCAGAACCGAGGCTCTAATCTTTTGTTTTGACGCGTTTTCCGGACGCGAACCGGCCGTCGTTCCCGGCTCGAAAACGCTCCGGAAGAATTTTGCTCCAAAAATATTATCTTTTGCGCATGATCTGATCGCCGGATCGCGCGCACTTTTGGCAAATCCTGCGCTTAGCAGTCGCAGCATGGGACTGCGGGGCGCGTGGCAGGCGTTTTGCTTGGCAAAACAAGCCTCAATTCGCTATACGGCCTGATGGGTGAGCTGCCGCAAACTGTGCCACAGTTTTGGCAATCCTGATTCGGCCGATATCCAGGGCTTGCGGCGGCGCCGAATGATTAAAATTGTTGTTTTTTGTGAACTTAACGCCAGCTGCCGGCCACCCGGTGCGCTGGCCTCGCGGGGGAGGATCTTGGGACATGCGGAGCGCGTCGGGAGGCCCCCGCGTCTTGTTGAGACGGCTCCGCGAAACCATGGCGGAGCAGGTCTCGGCCCAGGAACGATTGGACAAGATCGTGGTGCTGATCGCCGCCAACATGGTGGCCGAGGTGTGCTCGACCTATGTGCTGCGCGTCGACAACACGCTGGAACTCTACGCCACCGAAGGCCTCAACCGCGACGCGGTGCACCGGACCGTGCTGAGCGCGCATGAGGGTCTGGTCGGCCTGGTGGCAAGCGAGGCGACGCCGCTCAACCTGAGCGACGCACAAAGCCATCCGGCGTTCTCGTTCCGCCCGGAGACTGGCGAAGAAATCTACCATTCATTCCTCGGCGTTCCGATCCTGCGCGCCGGCAATACGCTTGGCGTGCTGGTGGTGCAGAACCGCGCCAAGCGCACCTATGTCGAGGAAGAGGTCGAGGCGCTGCAGACCACCGCCATGGTGCTGGCGGAGATGATCGCTTCCGGCGAATTGTCGGCGCTGGCGCAGCCCGGCGCCGAGCCCGCCGCGCGGCATTCGCTGCACAAGGTCGGCGCAATCCTGTCCGACGGCATCGCGCTCGGCCATGTCGTGCTGCATGAGCCGCGCGTCGTCATCACCAATTACATCGCCGAAGACCTGCCGAAGGAAATCAAGCGCCTCGATGCCGCGCTGACAAAACTGCGGGCCGACCTCGACCGCATGCTGGAGCGCGGCGACGTCGCCGAAAGCGGCGAGCACCGCGACGTGCTGGAAGCCTACCGCATGTTCGCCAATGATCACGGCTGGTCGCACAAGCTGCACGAGGCGGTCGCCACCGGCCTCACCGCGGAGGCGGCGGTCGAGCGCGTGCAGTCCGACACCCGCGCGCGCATGCTGCGCTCCACCGATCCCTATTTGCGCGACCGTCTGCATGACCTCGAGGACCTCGGCCATCGATTGATGCGGCAATTGGTGGGGCAGGACCACGCTCCCTCCCGCGAGCAATTGCCCGACAACGCCATCCTGATCGCGCGTGCGATGGGGCCTGCCGCCTTGCTCGACTATGATCGCAAGCGCCTGCGCGGGCTGGTACTGGAGGAAGGCACCGCCAATTCCCACGTCTCGATCGTGGCGCGGGCGCTGGGAATCCCTGCGGTCGGCGAAATACCGAACGCGGCGGGTATTGCCGATCCCGGCGATGCCATCATCGTCGACGGCACCTCGGGCTCGATCTATGTCCGCCCCTCCTCGGAAGTCGAGCAGGCCTATGCGGAACGGGTGCGGTTCCGCGCGCGGCGGCAGGCCCAATATTCGGCACTGCGCGATAAGCCCTGCGTCACCAAGGACGGCCAGCCGGTCGAATTGATGATCAATGCCGGCCTGGTGATCGATCTGCCGCATATCGACGACACCGGCAGCGCCGGCATCGGCCTGTTTCGCACCGAACTGCAGTTCATGGTCGGCCAGAGCCTGCCGCGCACCAGCGACCAGCTCGCGCTGTACCGCACGGTGCTGGATGCCGCGGGCCCCAAGCCCGTGACCTTCCGGACGCTCGATATCGGGGGCGACAAGGCGCTGCCCTATATGGAAACCGTGATCGAGGAAAATCCCGCGCTCGGCTGGCGCGCGATCCGGCTCGGGCTCGACCGGCCCGGCCTGCTGCGCGGCCAGATCCGCGCGCTGCTGCGGGCCGGCGGCGGGCGGGCGCTGCGCATCATGTTTCCGATGATCACCGAGGTCGCCGAGTTCGATTCCGCCAAGGCGATCGTCGAGCGCGAGCTGACCTATCTGCGTCAGCACGGGCATACGCTGCCGGAACGCATCGACGTCGGCACCATGGTGGAAGTCCCGGCCCTGCTCTATCAGCTCGACGAGCTGCTGAAGAAGGTCGATTTCGTCTCGGTGGGATCCAACGACCTGTTTCAGTTCCTGTTCGCGGTCGATCGCGGCAACGCCAAGGTTTCCGAGCGGTTCGACACCATGTCCGCCCCGATCCTGCGGGCGTTGCGCCAGATCGTGCAGAAGGCCAATGCGGCCAAGAAATCCGCTTCGCTGTGCGGCGAGATGGCGTCAAAGCCGCTCGGCGCGCTGGCGCTCATCGCACTGGGCTACCGCTCGCTGTCGCTGTCCGCCACCGGGCATGGTCCGGTCAAGGCGATGATTCTCGACCTCGACGCCGGCAAAGCCGAAGCCATGATGACGCCGCTGCTCGATGCGCCGTCCGGCAGCGTGTCGATTCGCGAAAAGCTGACGGCATTCGCCGAGGCCGAGGGGCTGTCGTTGTAGCGAGGCTCTGCCGCTGCATCGCCCTTTCGGATTTTGCGCATTTCGAGACCTGACCATGTCGATACTCCCCGAAGCCAAACTTGATATTCTGCTGGCGCACCACGCCTCGCTGGAGTCCCAGTTGCTGGGCCAGGTCAATTCCGAGACCTATGTGCGGCTCACCCGCGAGCTCGCCGAGCTCAATCCGCTGATCGACGCCGTCAAAGCCTACCGCGGCGCCGATGCCGAGATCGCCGGCATCGATGCGCTGATCGCCGACCCCTCGACCGAGCCCGAGATGCGCGGCATGGCCGAGGCCGAGCGCGAAACGCTTGCAGCGCGCAGCCTTGACCTCGCCCAGCAGATCCGCGTCGCGCTGTTGCCCAAGGACGCGATGGACGACCGCAACGTGGTGCTGGAAATTCGCGCCGGCACCGGCGGCGACGAGGCGTCGCTTTTTGCCGGCGACCTGTTCCGGATGTATGAGCGCTTCGCCGCCCTGCAGGGCTGGAAGGTCGAGGTGATCTCCGCCAGCGAAGGCACCATGGGTGGCTACAAGGAAATCATCGCCGAGGTGAAGGGCCGCGGCGCCTTCGCCAAGTTGAAATTCGAGTCCGGCGTCCACCGGGTGCAGCGTGTACCCGACACCGAAACGCAGGGCCGCATCCACACCTCGGCGGCGACGGTGGCGGTGCTGCCGGAGGTCGAGGAGGTCGATGTCGACATCAAGAGCGACGATCTGCGAATCGAGACCATGCGCGCGCAGGGCGCCGGCGGCCAGCACGTCAACAAGACCGAATCCGCGATCCGCATCACCCACATTCCGACCGGCATCGTCGTCAGCATGCAGGACAGCCGCTCGCAGCATAAAAATCGCGCTTCGGCGATGAACATCCTGCGCTCGCGCATCTACGACGCCGAACGCCAGCGCATTGATGCCGTGCGTTCGGCGGACCGTCGCGAAAAGGTCGGCTCCGGCGACCGCTCCGAGCGCATCCGCACCTATAATTTTCCGCAAGGCCGCGTCACCGATCACCGCATCAATCTGACGCTCTACAAACTGCCGCAGGTGATCGCGGGCGAAGCGCTCGGCGAGTTGGTCGACGCGCTGACCACCGAGCATCAGGCCGCGCAACTCGCCGCCCAGGGCGCGGCGGCGTGAGTACGTCGTCGTCCCGGCCAAGCCAACGGGTCGGCGCGAAGCGCCGCCCGATGACAGGCTCCGCGCGAGCCGGGACCCATAACCACCGGCGCTCATTGTTATGGAAGGCGTTAACCTGCGTCGCCCAAATCGAGAAGTCACGGCGTATGGGTCCCCGCTTTCGCGGGGACGACGCTGAAGCCGTGGCAGCAACCACATGACCGAATCGCTCGCCGGACAGACCGTCGAAACCGTACGGCGTAAACTCACCGCGCGATTCAAATCCGGCGCCATCGACCAGGCCGAACTCGACGCACGGATTCTGGTCGGCGCCGCGCTGGGTCTCGATCTGACCGGACTGATCGCGGCGGCGGCGCGGCCGGTCACATCGGATCAGGCGATGCGTCTTGAGGATTTCGCCCGCCGGCGTCTCGCCGGCGAGCCGGTGGCGCGCATTCTGGGGACTAAGGAGTTCTGGGGACTGCCGTTGCAAATCTCGGCCGCGACGCTGGTGCCAAGGCCGGACACCGAGACGGTGGTCGAACTGGCGCTGGAAATGTTGCGTGCCGAGCCCCATCCGGAGCGCCGGTTGCGCATCGCCGATATCGGCACCGGCTCGGGTGCGATTCTATTGGCGCTGTTATCCGAATTAACCGATGCCTATGGCATAGGCACCGATGTCAGCGTGGCAGCCCTGCGGATCGCCCGCCGCAATGCCGCTCGTCTGGGGTTTGCATCGCGCGCGGCATTCATCGCCTGCGACTTTGCCGCCGCATTGTCCGAATCCTTCGATCTGATGGTGTCGAACCCGCCCTATATCCGCTCGGCCGATATCGCCGGTCTCGCCATCGAAGTCCGCGATCACGACCCGCTGATGGCGCTTGACGGCGGCGCCGATGGCCTCGACGCCTACCGCGCGCTGATTCCGCAGGCCGCGCGGCGGCTGGCGCCCGGTGGCATTCTCGTCGTCGAAGCAGGTCACGACCAAAGCGGCGATATCGAAGAATTGATGACGGCGGCAGGGTTAACGCAGCAGAAGCCTCCCAAGGCCGACCTCGCCGGCATCCGCCGGGCCGTCGCGGGCCGGAAATTGCCCCCATAATGCCCAATTGGAATGCAAAAAATCACTTGGAATATTCCCCGGGAGCGACTACGTTCCGCCTACAACATCGGTCCAGGGTTGATGGCCCCGTAAATACCCCGAAGGGATATTGCGGGTGGAGGCCAGAGTTCTCAAAGCGAGAGCCCGCCCGGAGTGAAAGGTTCCAAAACGCAGGTCCAATCGAGCGCGATGGCTTTAGAGAGCTGCGCCGCTTCCGACCGCAAAGCGAACGAAAGCCTGATATTGCGCTTGAAAACTCACGCAAGAAACCTGTGCTTGTTTTGGCAGGCGGAATGATTTGATGCGGCCGGCGGCGCACGCTGGGCTGTTGGGGAACGCGTCTTTGTTGACCGCGACGTACGGCAAAATCTGTGTGGAATTGAAACGGCGCGGCTATTCGGTGCGCATGATGCGTGTGGCCGGATCGGGCGAAGCGACCATGACGACGACCATCCAGGGCCAATCACTTTCCAAGGCTAAACTTACCAAGGCTAATCACGTCTCAAGGCTAGTAACTTCAGGGCTGGAATAAAGGCACGACATGAGAAACGGTCAGAACAACAACAAGCGGATGCGTAACCGGAATAATAACAACAACAATAACAACAACAATAATAACAACCGGCGCGGCCAGAACCCGATGACCCGGGTGTTCGAGTCCAACGGGCCCGACATCAAGATTCGCGGCACTGCATCCCACGTCGCGGAAAAATATGTGCAGCTGGCGCGCGACGCGCGTTCTTCCGGCGATCCGGTCGCCGCCGAGAATTACTATCAGCATGCCGAGCATTATTTCCGCCTGATCGCTGCCGCCCAGGAGCAGTTCCGGCAGAACCAGCCGCAGCCGCGCACCGAGAACGAAATGGCCTCGGAGGACGGCGAAGACGACAGCGAGAGCTTTTCGAATTTCGGTCAGGAGCCCGGCTTTGTCCCGGCGCAGCCGCAGCCGTTTGTGCCGCGCGACAATAATCAGCGCGACAATAATCAGCGCGAGGGACAGCCCTACCAGCCGCGCGACCAGCATCAGCCCCGCGAACACAACAATCATCGCGAGCATCGTCCGCAGCCGCAGTTTCAACCACCGCAGCCCCAGCCGCAGCCGGTGATCGCGGACAATGTCAGCGTCGATCGCCTGCCCTCGTTCATCACCGGGCCGCAGCCGCAGATCAATGGCGGTCCGGGCGGTTTCGAGGGCAATGGCGGCGAACGTTTCCCGCCGCGCCGCCGTCGCCGGCCGCACGGTCCGCGCCCCGAAGGCATGGCCGCCCCGGTGACGCCAGGCGATGATTTCAATCCAGGGAATGAGTAAGAGGACGCTAGGCCCTTCTTCAAAAGTTCTCTTTGAAAACCGTCCCGGTGGAAGCCGGGACGACGCGATTTAGGCCGCGCGGATATTCGCCATGAAGCGGTCGAGTTCCTCACGCAACCGCGTGCTTTCGGTCGACAGCGTTCGTGCCGAGCTCAGCACATTCTCCGATGCCGACCCGGTTTCCGTGGCGCCGCGATTGACCCGCATGATGTTGGCCGCAGCCTCCTGCGTGCCCTGGGCGACGTTTTGAACGCTGCGCGCGATTTCCTGTGTCGCTGAACTCTGTTGCTCGACCGCGCTCGAAATCGTCGCGGCGATGTCGGAAATCTTGGCAATGGTGCCGCCGATCTCCTTGATCGCGGCCACCGATTCCTGGGTCGCGCCCTGCATGCCGGAAATATGCGACGAGATCTCGTCGGTCGCTTTCGCGGTCTGGCTGGCCAGCGATTTGACCTCGGAGGCGACGACGGCGAAACCGCGGCCGGCGTCACCGGCACGGGCGGCTTCGATGGTCGCATTCAGCGCCAGCAAATTGGTCTGCTCGGCGATCGCCGTGATCAATTTCACCACGTCGCCGATCTCTTGCGCCGCGCGCGACAATTTGCCGATCCGCCCGTCGGTTTGCTGGGCCTGAAGCACTGCCGCTTCCGCGATCTGGCTGGATTCGCGCACTCGTCTTCCGATTTCATCGACCGAGGCGGAAAGCTCCTCCGTCGCGGAGGCGACCGACTGCATGTTGGTGGACGCCTCTTCCGATGAACCGGAAACCTGGCTGGACAGGCTCTGCGTGGTTTCCGCGGTTCGCGTCAATGTTCCGGCGGCCGTTTCAAGCTCAACGGCGGAGGCCGAAACGTTGGAAACAATCGCGCCCACCGCAGCCTCGAAATCATCGGCGAAGCGAATGAGCTCGGCGCGGCGCGCCGCGCTGCTGGCCTTGCTCTGGGCGTCATGGGCGGCCGCATCGCGCTCCGCCTTGGCGACCGCCTGCACTTTGAACTCTTCGACCGCGCCGGCCATTTCGCCAAGTTCATCCTTGCGGCCGAGACCTGGCAGCACGACATCGAAATTGCCGCCGGCGAGTTCCCGCATCGCCTTGCACATCGCGATCATGGGCCGGGAGATGCTTTTGCCGAGCAATACCGCCAGCGCCCCGCCCAGCAGGAAACCGCCGAGCGCGATCATCACCACCAGCCGCTCGGTTTCGCCGATGGTGGCATCGGACTCCGACTCCAGCCGCTGCTGATCGGAGAGCAGGTCCGCCTTCATCGCGTTCGAGCCCTTCATGATCGCATCGGCGGATTCGGCCATCTCGGTCGTCAATTCGCCGATCTCCTTGGCGTTTCCAATCAGCTTGCTGAGCGTCTGCCGGTACTCATCCAGCAGCGTGGAAATCTCCTTGAGGCCCTGCACGATCTTTTCGTCGGTCGCCGAAATCGCCTTCAGCGAGTTCTCAACGAATTTGAGCCGCGCCAGCGCACTGGTTGCGACCGTCATGTCGGAATTGATGACGAAGGTGTTGGCGAGCGCGATCGCCGCCTGATATTGCGCGGCCACCTGCTTGGCGCCGAGTTCGACCGCCGGAAGCTCCGCATCGACAGCGTTGCTGGCGAGATCGTCAAGCTTGTAACGCAGCGAGGTGCCACCGCGCGTCAGTTGGTTTTGCGTCAGCAGCGCGCTCTCGTTCTTGACCTTGAGAATGTCGGCGAAGATCTTGGTAAAGGCGCGGAATTCCCTGGCAAGTTTCGTGATCTGATTGAGGCGCGCCGGATTTGTGGTGCCCTTCATCGATTGATCGATGGCGGCTTTCAGACCCGCTTCGGCGGCCAGCGCCGTCTTGGCATCGTCTTCTTTCCCGGTCACGACATAATATCGCGCCAGCCCCCGGTACGAAATCAGATCGCGGTCGATATTGCGCGCCAGATCGGCTTCCGACACGCTGTTGCGGTACGACGCGACGCCCGCGGAGACGCGCTCGAATCCGAGATAGGCGATGCCCATGCTGGCGGCCGAGACGGCGAGCACGGTGGCAAAGCCGAGCATGATTTTGGCGCGAAATCGAAAGGTCGGGAACCTCAGCGATACCGATGGCCGCCAGATGCGCTTCAACGACCTCACCCGGACCCCCCAAACCACTTTTCTGAATAGCCGCGGCATCGGGAAGCAGGCCCCCCGAACCCAATCCGGAAAACTAGAGCAGAATAGATAAAAGGCCGTAAATCAGGTCGTGCGGCGACGGAATCCATCGCGCACTGCCGTAAAGTCGGCCATTCTCGCGGGATTTCAGGCCAGATTTCCGTATTTGAGCATGATCTCCGGGCAAACGCTTCGGGTTTGTCCCGAGGAAAACCGGCTCCCACCGTTCCGGATCGCGCTCTGGCTGGTTATGCCGCGCGAGCCTCGGGTGGCGCCAGAGCCTGCCAACTGGGGGCCAGTTGCAGCTTCGGTTCGGTCAGGGTCTGCAGCTTCTCAACCGTCATGCCCGGAATCATCTCGATCACAGAGAGTCCTTCCGGCGTCACGTCGATGACCGCCAGATTGGTATAAATGCGCTTCACGCAGCCGGCCGCGGTCAAGGGATAGGTGCACGTCTTAAGGATGCGCGGCTCACCCTTTTTGCTGGTGTGTTCCATGATCACACGGATGGCCTTGGCGCCGACGGCCAGATCCATGGCGCCGCCGACGCCGGGCGGAAATGCCGGATCTTCGGTGGTCCAGTTCGCAAGGTCGCCGTTTTCGGAGACTTCGAAGGCGCCGAGCAGGCTGACATCAAGATGGCCGCCGCGGATCATCAGGAACGCATCGGCGTGATGGACGAAACAGCCGCCCGCGACCAGTGTCGTCTTGTTCTTGCCGGCATCGACCATATTGGGGTCTTCCCTGCCGGGCTCCGGCTTCGGACCCATGCCGAGGATGCCATTCTCGCTGTGAAAGATCACCTCGCGGCCTGATGGCACGTAGCTCGCGGCCAGGGTCGGAATGCCGATGCCGAGATTGACGTAATCGCCTTCCCTTAAATCCTGCGCGGCGCGCCAGGCCATTTGTTCGCGCGTCAGAGGCCGATAGGATTCGGGGATCATGCCTGCGCTCCCACAACGACCACGCGGTCGACAAAGATACTCGGGGTGACAACCGCTTCGGGATCGAGTTCGCCAAGCTCCACCATGCCGTCAACCTCGACCACCGTCAGCTCGGCGGCCATCGCCATCACCGGATTGAAATTCCGCGCCGACTTTAGGTAGGTCAGGTTGCCCCAGCGATCGGCCTTGTTGGCCTTGATCAGCGCGACATCGCCCTTCAACGGCTTCTCGAACACGTGCAGGCGACCATCGATCTGCCGGGTTTCCTTGCCCTCGCCGAGCTTTGTCCCCGCCGAAACCGGCGAGAAAAACCCGCCAAGGCCTGCCGCATGGCAGCGCATCCGTTCACTGATGATGCCTTGCGGGACCAGTTCCAGCTCAAGACTTTTGGCGCGGTACGCGTTGAGAAAGGCGCTGTAGTCGCCGGAGCGCGGATAGGAGCAGATCACCTTGCGCACCCGGCCGGAATTGATCAGCCGGGCCAGGCCGTAATCGCCATTGCCGGAATTGTTGGCGACGATGGTCAGCTCCCTGGCCCCCTGTTCGTGCAGGGCATCGAGCAGATTATCCGCGACACCGACAGCGCCGAATCCGGCCACCAATACCGTCGACCCGTCGCGAACCCCGGCCACGGCGTCGGCGGTTGTCTTCACCTGCTTGTCGATCACCTCAAAACGTCCCTTCGATCGGCTTCATTATCGTTTGCGGTCCGTGGCTTACGCCAGGACCGGATCGGGCGGAATAAACCATCAACGCCGCCGCCGAGAAAGCCGCAAATTTGCATGAGGCATCTACCCGAGCCCTGCCCCGGAAGGACGCGAAAGCCTGACGCGCAGAGGACATCACAATGCGCTACGCGACGAAATTCCTAGTTGCAAAGTCTTCCCCCCGTGCGTCTAATTCAAACAAATAAAAACATTCGGGAGGTACCAAGCGTGTCTACTGTCAAATTGACCGTGAACGGCAAGGCAGTCTCGGCCGATCTTGAGGACCGGACTCTCCTCGTCCATCTGCTGCGCGATCATCTGAACCTGACCGGCACCCATGTCGGCTGCGACACCAGCCAGTGCGGCGCCTGTGTGGTCCACATCGACGGCCGCGCCGTCAAATCATGCACCGTGCTGGTCGGGCAGGCCAACGGCGTCAACGTCACCACCATCGAGGGTATTTCCAGGGGCGACGAATTGCACCCGATGCAGGCGGCATTCCGCGACAATCACGGACTGCAGTGCGGCTACTGTACGCCCGGCATGATCATGTCGGCGATCGATATCGTCAACCGGCACAGCGGCGAGCTCGATGAAGAGACCGTCCGGCACGAATTGGAAGGCAATATCTGTCGCTGTACCGGCTACCACAACATCGTCAAATCGGTGCTCGACGCCGCCGGCCGCATGAAGGTCGCGCAGGCGGCGGAATAGAAGCTGCCGACCACCTATTGCTGAATTCGATGCCGCCGAATTTCGATGGAAATGGCGGAAAGCAAAACTCCGACTGGGAGGACAGGACATGGGCGTTGAAGGCATTGGCGCAAGCGTTGTGCGCAAGGAAGATCGGCGTTTCATTACCGGCAAAGGCCGCTACGTCGACGACATCAAGCTCCATGGCATGACCCATGCCCATTTCATCCGCGGCCCATACGCGCACGCCAGGGTAAAAAACATCGACTCTTCGGCGGCGATGAAGATGCCGGGCGTGGTCGGCGTGCTGACCGGACAAGAGATCGTCGACGACAAGGTCGGCAATCTGATCTGCGGCTGGGCGATTTCGTCCAAGGACGGCACGCCGATGAAGATGGGCGCGTGGCCGGCGATGGCGCCGGAGACGGTTCGCTTTGCCGGCCAGGCGGTCGCCGTCGTCATCGCCGAGACCAAGAACCTGGCGAAGGATGCGGCCGAAGCCGTCATCGTCACCTACGAAGAACTTGCCGCCGTGGCCGATATCGCCGCCGCCATCAAGCCGGGCGCGCCGCAACTGCATCCGGAAGCGCCGGGCAACGTGGTCTACGACTGGTCGATCGGCGACGAGGCCGCCGTCAAGGACGCCTTCAGCAAGGCGGCCAATATTGTATCGCTCGAACTTACCAATAACAGGCTGGTGCCCAATGCGATGGAGCCGCGCGCGGCGATCGCGGAATACAACGAAGCCGAAGAGCATTTTACGCTGTACACGACATCGCAAAATCCGCATGTCGCGCGTCTGGTACTGTCGGCCTTCTACAACATCGCCCAGGAGCACAAGCTGCGGGTAATCGCGCCCGATGTCGGCGGCGGTTTCGGCTCGAAGATCTACGTCTATCCGGAAGAGATGGTGGCACTGTGGGCCTCCAAGAAGGTGCGGCGCCCGGTCAAGTGGACCGGTGATCGCTCCGAGGCCTTCCTCACCGATGCCCATGGCCGCGACCATGTCTCGAAGGCGGAGATGGCGTTCGACAGCGACAACAGGATCCTGGGCCTGCGGGTCAAGACCCACGCCAATTTCGGCGCCTATATGTCGCTGTTCTCGTCGGCGGTGCCGACCTATCTCTATGCGACGCTATTGTCAGGCCAGTACAACATTCCCGCGATCTATGCCGAGGTGATGGGCGTCTATACCAACACCACGCCGGTCGATGCCTACCGGGGTGCGGGCCGTCCCGAAGCGAGTTTCCTGATCGAACGCATGATGGAAACCGCGGCGCGGCAGCTGAAAGTCGATCCGGCGGATTTGCGCCGCAAGAACTTCATCACGACCTTCCCGCACCAGACCCCCGTAATCATGGCCTATGACATCGGCGACTTTGGCGCGTCGCTCGACGCCGCGCTGAAGGCGATCGATTACGCCGGCTTCCCCGCGCGCAAGGCAAAAGCCAAGTCGGAGGGCAAGCTGCGCGGCATTGGTTTCTCCTGCTACATCGAAGCCTGCGGCATCGCGCCCTCGAAAGCGGTCGGCAGCCTGGGCGCCGGCGTCGGCTTGTGGGAATCGGCCGAGGTCCGCGTCAATCCGGTCGGCACCATCGAAGTCCTGACCGGATCGCATAGCCACGGCCAGGGGCACGAGACGACGTTCGCGCAGCTGATTGCAGAACGTCTCGGCGTTCCGATCAGCCAGGTGCAGATTGTCCATGGCGACACCGACAAAGTTCAGTTCGGCATGGGCACCTACGGCTCGCGCTCCATCGCGGTCGGCGGCACCGCCATCGTCAAGGCGATGGAGAAGGTCGAAGCCAAGGGCAAGAAAATCGCGGCGCATCTGCTCGAAGCGTCCGAGGGCGACATCGTCATCGAGAACGGCGAGTTCAAAGTCACCGGCACCGACAAGTCGATTGCGTTGCCGATGGTCGCGCTCGCCGCCTATACCGCGCATAATCTGCCCGACGGCATGGAGCCCGGCCTGAAGGAAACCGCGTTTTACGATCCCACCAACTTCACCTTCCCGGCAGGCGCCTATATCTGCGAACTCGAGGTCGATTCCGGCACCGGCAAGACCAGCTTTGTCAATTTCGTCGCCGCCGACGATTTCGGCCGGCTGATCAATCCGATGATTGTCGAGGGCCAGGTCCATGGCGGCCTTGCGCAAGGAATCGGGCAGGCGCTGCTCGAAGGCGCGGTCTACGACAGCTCTGGCCAGCTCATCACCGCATCGTTCATGGACTACACCATGCCGCGAGCCGACGACCTGCCATCCTTCAAGCTGTCGCACACCCCGACGCTGTGCCCGGGCAATCCCCTGGGCGTCAAGGGCTGCGGCGAAGCCGGCGCGATCGGCGCATCCGCCGCCGTCATCAACGCCATCACGGATGCGATCGGCAACAACAAGCTCGCGATGCCGGCGACGCCCGATCGGGTGTGGCACGCCATTCACGGCAACGCGTAAGAGGGAGATGAATCATGTACGAGACCACCTACCATCGCCCCTCCAGCGTCGATGAAGCCGCGGCGTTCTTTGCAAAGGGCGCCGAATCGAAATATCTCGCCGGTGGCCATACGCTTATCCCGGTCATGAAGCAGCGGCTTGCGTCGCCGTCCGACGTGATCGACCTCGGACGGATCAAGGAACTGATCGGCATCGAGGCTTCCGGGGACGCGCTGACGATCAAGGCGGCGACAACGCATTACGACGTGGCCCGGAGCGCAACGGTACAGACGGCAATTCCCGCGCTCGCCCATCTCGCCTCTATTATCGGCGACCCGGCAGTGCGCTATCGCGGCACCATCGGCGGCTCAATCGCCAACAACGATCCGGCCGCGGATTATCCCGCCGCCGTTCTGGCGCTGGGCGCGACCGTCAAGACCAACAAGCGTTCGATTGCATCGGACGATTTCTTCAAGGGCCTGTTCACGACGGCGCTTGCGGACGGCGAGATCATCACACAGGTCGTGTTCCCGATTCCGGCCAAGGCGGCCTACGCGAAGATGCGCCACCCCGCCTCGCGCTTCGCACTCACCGGCGTGTTCGTGGTCAAGACCAAATCGGGGGATGTCCGCGTTGCCGCCACCGGCGCATCCTCGAGCGGTGTGATGCGGGTGCCCGCCGTCGAGGCGGCGCTGAAGGCGAACTGGTCGGCTGGCGCGCTCGACAGCGTCAAGATTTCCGCTGACGGGCTATTGACGGATATTCACGGATCATCGACCTATCGCGCCAACCTGATCAAGGTGATGGCACAGCGCGCCGTTGCCGAGGCCGGC
>NZ_JBEKCZ010000135.1:0-14502 GCF_050014615.1 Bradyrhizobium sp.
GCCCCCTGGTCGAGCATATCGAGCAATCGAAACAGCGCGGTCGGTGCATTGCCGATCGCGACGATAGCGCCCTCCAGATGCGGCCGCCAAAGCTCCAGCGCCGCGGCCGATCGGGTGTTTCCGATCTCGGTGGCGAGCTGCGCCACGCCGGGGTCGTCGAGCGTGCAGATGACGCTGTTGTTGTGCGGCAGCCTGCTGCGGGTGATGCCGTGAGCGACCATTTTCGCGTCACACAATATCGGTGCGCCGCGCGACAGCGCCTGCGCTGCACTGGCGGCAAAGGTCGGGGACATCAGGACGTCGTCGGCGATATCGACCATGCCGCAGGCATGAATGATCCGAACCACGACCTTCTCTTCGTTGGCCTTGAAGCGCGACAGATCGGACTCGGCACGGATGATCGCAAACGAGTTGCGGTAGATCTCGGCGCCGTCCCGGATATAGGAGCGCAATTCAGTCATGCCTGCTGCCTTCGTCGATGTCGAAAATGTTGCCGGGATCGGCGGCCAATTCGGCGAAAGAAAAATGATGCGCGGGATGATCCCCGGCGGTACCGCCGCGCACAATGCCATAGCGTCCGTCGCAACCGACCAGCACCAGTTCGGCCGATCCGGACTTCGCGCAGCCCTTGGCACAACCGGAGACATGAACCGTCCCGGTGAAACCAAACCGCGGCAGCAACGCCGCCAGCCGGCGGCCATCGCCGCGCGTGTCCAGAGCGGTGGACTGACAACCGGGAGCACCCGGGCAGGCTTCAATCTGGAGCAGCGGGTCGACGGGATCGGTAATCAGGCCATCGCCTGCCGCGGCATCGAGGATGCTCTGTCCCGATCGCCGGCTGGGGACACTAGCGTAGAGCGTGCGCCAGGGCGAAAGCCTGACCTCCCCGACGCCATGGACAGCCATCACGTCCACAAGCTTGCGAAGCTGATCGGTCTCCAAGCGCCCGAAAGGCGCCGCGATGCCCACCGCGAACCGCCCCTCGCCGAGTTCGATCAAACCGATGCGGCGATTCAACGAGGCATCGGCCTTCGGCGGATTTTCATGCAGCGTACCAAGTCGCGATCGCATCGCTGAGCGGATCGACGCAAGACCTTCGCCCGAGAGATCGCGCATGCGTTGCCGCTTTTCGCGCGATGCGACATCGATGAAGGCAAGGCCGATCTCGATCGCAGCCGAAGCCGCGTCGCCGGGAGAAGTTGAACCCAACCATTCCGTGCCGGCCCGGGTCTCGAAGCCGATCGCGATCGCGACGTCCTTTCCAGCGGCCATGGCCACAACGCGAACATCGGCGCGCAGCTGCGCTAGCGACAGAACACCGCCGCCATCGACGATGAAGCCGAATTTGGACGGCAACGCCCAGAGGGATTTATCCGACACCAGCAAGTGCGCGAGCTCCCGGCCGATCGGCCTGATATCGAACACTTCAGCGGGATCAATCCCCGCCAGCGGATTGATCATGACGTTGCGTACGGCTTCGCCATCCGCGTTTTCGTCGAGCAGTCCGAGCCGTGCGACCATGTCGTGCAACCCGGGCAACGACGCCTCACTGACACCCCGGATCTGCAGATTGGCCCGCCGCGTCAGATCGATGTGGCCGTTGCCGAACTGCCGCGCGGCATTGGCAAGCACGGCCAATTCGCCCGGGCTGAACGTCGCGGATCGCGGGCGTATACGGACAATAAGCCCGTCGCCGCTTTGCATCGGCCGCAAAGCACCGGGGCACCAGCCCTTCACCTCAAATGCCGCCGAACCAATCACGTCGTGCTTCCTCCGCTGGCCCCACCGCCCCTTCGCATCAGGTAGCTGTCCATGATCCAGCCGTTTGCCTGCCGCGCCTCCGCCCGCATGCGTTCGATATCGCGGGCCACATCCCTAAGCTTGCCGGAAACCAGAATCTCGTCCGGCATGCCGACATAGGCGCCCCAATAGATATCGATATCCTGATCCGCGAACCGCTTGTAGGTGTCTTCGGCATCGAGCATGACGACGACACTGTCGGCGCCCTCGGGAAAACCCTCCGCCATCTTCCGCCCCGTCGTGATCTCGATCGACTGACCGATGCGATTGAGCGTCGTTCTGTGCTTCGCCGCCAGCGCCTGGATGCTGCTGATGCCGGGAATAACCTCGTAGTCGAGGTCGTGGCGACCGCTGCTGGCGATGATCTCGATGATGCGGATGGTGCTGTCGTAGAGGGTCGGGTCGCCCCACACCAGGAACGCCCCGCATTCACCGTCCGCCATTTCCTCCGCGATCAGGCGTTCGAACAAGACCTGCTTGTCGCGATTGAGGTCGTCGACGGTCGAGAAATAATCCTCCGTGCCGCGCGTCCATTGCGGACTGGTGGCGTCCACGAAGCGATGGTCATCGCCTTTGATGTACCGCCGGCAGATCTCCTTGCGAAGCTCGATCAGCTTGGTCTTGCTGGGTCCCTTGTCCATCATGAAGAAGACGTCAACCTGATTGAGCGCGTTGACGGCCTGCATGGTGACGTAATCGGGATCTCCCGCGCCGATGCCGATAATGAGTATCTTCTTCATGACACGATACTCCACCGATTTTGTTCGATACGGATTCTATACAATGCAGCCACGGCGGCGGTGCAAGAATCCGTTTTTCTCCACGCTGCCATCGGCTAGGATTGCCAATGAATTCGCGCGGCGAAAACGTTCACCGGACCGCGGTCGGCGTTGTAGCCGGGATTGCCGACAAATTGGTAGTCCAGGGAAAGTCGCGTCGACGGCGTCAGCGCATAGCTGTAGTAAGCCTCAAGAATTTTCTCCAGACCATAGTTGGTCAACTGCCCGTCGCCGATGAGAATGCCGAGACCTCCGGCATTCAGAAACGCGACATGGACGCTGGAGATGCCGTTGATGACGCCGGCGACGCCGATGGTATCGTCCGGCCGGCCCCACGACTTGCCGGTCAGCGAAATGCCGCCTGAGATCGTGCGGTCGACGTCGGTGAAATCCCATGGCTCGATATTGCCGTCGGCCCAGCCAGCGCGGGCAAACACCCCCAGCGTAGCCGTCACTTGCTGCTCGAGATTGACGCTGATGCCGGGCCGGCTGTTATAGGACCGCACCGCGTTGATGTCGGCCGGCAGACCGGTGGCCTGCGCCAGCGCAATGGCATCCGAGAAATCTCCGGCGTCACCGCGGCTGAGAAAGCCGGTGATCTTGAGCTTGCCCGGCTGTCCCCACAGTTCGTGGCGCTCTTCGATTTCTGCCACCATCTGGAATTGCTGGAAGGTGGAATCGAGGCCGTAACCCAACGGGCTCATTCCTCCCGCGGGTGTCGCCGACAGATCGAATGCACCCGCGCGCAGCGTCCAGCGGCCCTGGTACCATTCCGCCGCGGCCCCGTAGGTGTAACCCCAGCCGTCGCCGGCGTAGTCAAACGTGCCCGCATTGACCAGAGACCAGTTCAGGAAATCGGTCTTCGGATTGTTGGCGTACTTATTGGTATCGAAGATGTCGACAATGGCGAACCTGCCGACCGTCAGCACCAGCCGGTCCGAACTGCGTGAACCCGCGAACTGATTGATGTCGGCGTCAACCTTCTCGGTATCGCCGCCGAGGTTGATGGTCTGGCGCAGAAAGGCACGCTGAACACGCGCATAGGGATAGGTGTCGCCGAGCTTGTAGGCTTCGGCACTCAGAAAGCCGGCGACGCCGTGCGTGTTGTTCAGTCCGAAGCCCTGATCGATCTCCGGGTTGGCCCAGAATTCGGCGCCTTGCCACGGCCGCAAACCAGCGAATAGCGTGGCGTCAAATGTCTCCCGGTTTTGCCCGCCGCCTGACAGGCTGTTAGCCCCCGCATAAGGCGAGCGGAATGACGGATAGCCCTGGTCGACGACGGTCGCTTGCCCATGCAGGCTGACGATATCCGCGAGCGGGGCAAATGGTGATGCTGCAATCGCCGACGTCTGCGATGGGCCGAAGCGATAGTTCAGCCCGAGCCGAAGTTCCTGCAGCAAAAAATCGGAACTGATACGCTGCCCCAGGAACGGATAGGCCACGCCAGCGGTGGGGTAGCCGGTCCACAAATATTCAGCCTTGGCGCTCCAGTTCGGCGCAACGGGAACTTCGACGCCCGCACCCGCCGCCCAGCCGAACCGCCACAGCAGCGGCGCTTCGCTGCTTCCGGATGCAGCCTGCGTGAGCGTTTGCTGATCATAGGTCCACGCCAATCCGCCGGTCGCATAGAACAGCCAGCTTCCCGGCGCGTATCCGACGCGGCCGCGCACCGTCCCGAACGACAGCGCCGTCTCGCGAAGGGTTGCCGCGCCTATGACCGCGGAGTTGAAACTGGACGAGCCGCTCATGGAGAGGCCATCGGCATTTGGGAAAGCCGGAAACGACGCGTCGGCTTCCACTCCGATGACGACGCGATTGGACAGCATGTAATTGTAGCCGGTCTGCACACCCGCCAAAAAGCTTCCAGATTCGAAAAAACTGTTCAGCGGCAGGAACACACTCAGCGTGCCTGCTGTCGCCGGCAGCCCTGCCTGCGGCGGGTTGGCGGTCCAATCCGAATTACCCGCGGCGTAGCCGATATGGCCGCCGACATAGAAGCCGGACCAGTCATAGGCCTGTGAAACCGGCGGCGCCTTCAACGGCATCGCGCCGGCGACCGGCATATCCGCCGCGTGACCACACCTCACCGTGGCAAGGCACGCCGCCGCGACACAACCCAACACGCGCAGAATTGTTTCGGTATGTTTAGCCACAGGCCTCGCCGCGATGACAGCATTCGATCAGAAACGGATTGCGAACAGAAACGTCAAGCCTCCGGGACTGAAATCAATCCGGCCTGGCAAAACGCTCGTATCCCCTCAGGCGATAGACGATAAGCGACGTTCCCCAGCTCACGACGAACAGCGCGACAATGCCGTAGCCGAGCGCGCCGAAATTATCGTTGAGGTCCGAGATCGCATTCCAGAACGCTCCCTGCAGATGAAATTGGCCCGCGATCAGACCGAGTGTTTCGATGCCGCCGACCACCAAGGCCACCAGCACCGACACCGATGTGATGGTCAGATTATAGAACAGCTTGCGTATGGGATTTCGATAGGCCCAGCCATAGGCGCCCAGCATCAGGACGCCGTCGGTGGTATCGACCAGCGTCATCCCCGCGGCGAACAGCGCGGGGAAAACCAGGATCGACCAGCTGGCGACCGCATTGGAAGCCTGCGCGGAAAGGCCGAACAGGCTGATCTCGCTCGCGGTCTCAAAACCAAACGCGAACAACAGACCGATCGGATAAAGATGCCAGCTTTCCGAGACGAAACGAAAGAGCGGCCTAAACAACCGCGCCAGCCAGCCGCGCTGGTGCAACAGCGCATCGATGCTCTCGTCGCTGACATGTTCGCTGCGCTCGACCAGACGAAACGCCCGGTAGACGCCGCGCAACACGATCAGATTGGCGATCGCAATGATGAAGAGGAACAGCGCCGACGCCGAGGTCCCGATCACCGCTCCGATCGCGCGATAGGAAACCAGCGTGTCGCGGAGCGCATTTGCGGTCAGCGCAACGGCAAGAGAAGCGACCACAACGACGGTCGAATGTCCCAAGGCAAAGAAAAAGCCGACCGCGACCGGCCGCTTGCCCTCCTGCATCAATTGGCGCGTGACGTTGTCGATCGCCGCAATGTGGTCGGCATCGATGGCGTGACGAAGCCCGAGGCTGTAGGCCAGCACGGCGGTTCCAATCAGAACCGGTTGATGCGCGAACGCGATGAAAGCCCAGATCCAGGCGGCCAGATTGGCAAAAATGAGCAGGCCGTAAATTGCGGCGATCCGTCCCCGAAAGCCCAGCAATTCGGGGCGGGACTCGTTGCTCAGAACCATCGATTTCGCATACGCAGCCACGGCGGGCCCTCCATCCGCAAGACATTCTATCCATGTCACCGCAGCGAAAGAACCGCCCCATGCGCGCGCACCGCACGCCGGAAGGATGACGTGTTCGGGCCGGTCTCCTGACTCGCGGGTCATAACCCTTCTCCGCCTTCCCGGGCTTTGACGTAAAAGCCCAGTGGCATTTTCGAAGAAGGACTCACCGCTTACAGTTGCGGGCGCAGCTCTGGAATTGGTTCGCCGTCTATAACCGGTGAGCGAACCGCACCAAATTCCCTTTGCTGGTCGACGTGACCAGCACTCCCAAACTGTAGCCAAGTAAAGCCACAAATCGGGCTTTGTCAATCGAACGGCAGCGGCCTGGCCTTTGAGAACGCCGGTCTCGGACAGGGCTGCCCCCGGCGCTTGATCAATCGGTGCGCATGACCTGCGCGGGATTGGCGCGGGGATCGCGCGGCGTCCATCGTCCGGCTTCAACCTGCGCGATGAAATCCGATACCAGCCGGTTGAAAAGCTCCGGCTCCTCGAGATTGAGCGTGTGGCCCGATTTCGGAAACACCGCCAGCGCGGAGCGTTTGATCGTGCGTTTCAGAAACAGGCCCGGCTGCAGGCAGTGATCGTCCTCGTCACCGACCATCACCAGCACCGGCGTCTGCAGCGCGCGCAACTCGGCCTCGAGATCGTAGAGCGAGGGCCGGCGCATCTGCACGCCACGCATGGTATTGGCGGCGCCTTTTGAATCGTGCTGTCCGAGCCGATCGGCGAACAGCTGCCAACCGCGCGGATCCTTTTCCTGGAACTGCACCCTTGAGGCGCCCTCCGCATAGACCGGGGCGAACGCTTTGGCGCCGCGCTCCTCGAAATTCCTCGCGACCTGCTCGGAAACGCCCTTGAAGTAATCCTCATGGACTTTTTCGGCGCCGTAGCCGGTGCCCGCGGCCACCACGGACAACACGCGCTCGGGATGGCGCAATGCGGCGTGGAGACTGGCGAAGCCGCCCATCGACAGGCCGACGACATGGGCCTTGTCGATTCCCACAGCATCCAGCACGTCAACGATGTCATCGGCGGCACGCGCCTGAGAATAGGCCTCGACAGTTTCGGGGATATCGGAGGGCGGAAAGCCCCGCGCCGCGAACGTGATGCAGCGGTGGCGGCGCGCGAAGAAATTGAGCTGCGGCTCCCAGCTCCAATGGCTGCCGCCGAATTCATGGACAAAAATGATCGGCGTGCCCGATCCGGCGCTCTCGTAAAAAAGACGGACCCCATCGCTCGTGGTCGCAAAGCTCATCGCCAACTCCTCAGATCACCGAACGGCGCGACGCAATGCCGCCATCGACCGTAAAGATCGTCCCCGACGTATAGCCGGAACGATAAGACGCGAGAAACACGATCAAATCGGTGATCTCATGAACGTGAGCCGGCCGCTTGAGAGGATAGCGCTCCTCCAACTCCTTGTACCGATCCTCGGTGCCGAACAACTGCGTGGAGCGTTTCTTCAACATGTTGTAGATGCGGTCGGTATCCACCGGCCCGGGATTGACCCCGACGACACGGATATTGTCGTCCAGCGAGTGACCGCCCATGGCACGCGTGAACGCCATCAGGCTGGCATTCCCGGTGGTCCCGGCCACGTAGTTTGGATCGAACACTTCACCGCCATTGCCGATATTGTTGATGATGACGCCGCCGCCGCGCGCCTTGAGCCGCGGATAGATCGCGCGCGTCAGATTGATGTAGCCGAATACTTTCAGCTCCCAGCCGGCACGCCATTTGGATTCGTCGACATCCCACAAATTGCCGCTGGGAATGACGCCGGCATTGTTGACGAGGATGTCGATATCGCCGACGGCCTCGACCAGGGGATCGATCGCGCCGGCGGCCGTCAAATCGATGGCATGGACCGTGACCTTGACGCCGTGCAAAGCCTCGATCTCAGCCTTGATGGCCTCGAGCCGATCGCCCGAACGCGCGACCAGATGAAGATCGCAGCCTTCCTCGGCGAACGCACGCGCCACGCCTTCGCCGATCCCCTGCGAGGCGCCGGTCACCAGCACCGACTTGCCCTTGAGCCTCAGATCCATGTCGGCGCCCCTTCTTGCATGCAGGTTTCACGAATTTCGCATGATAGTCCGTAACAAGCATGATTTTAGCATGCCGAATAGCTCAAAACTTCGTCTTTTATCGCTCATCCCATAGGCCTCGGGCCGATATTACATGCAGGACGGCATTCCTGGCATAATGGCGCTTGCGCCGGGATACGATCAATATGATGCTGGCCGGCACGCGACACGGGTCCGCCGTCGTCGTTGGTCACAGAGGGAGAGGGTCGATGCCGATTTCACGTCGTCGGGTGTTGAAGGGCATGGGTATCGCGGGCCTCGGCGCGACTGGCCTGCCGCTGGCCACACCCGCCATTTCGCAAGGCGCGACCAAAGTCGGCTTCACGACGTCGTGGATTCCCGAGGGCCCCAATCTGTTCGCCTATGTCGCGCGCGACAGGGGTTTCTGGAAGAAGGCAGGTCTCGACGTCAGCGTCGCGCGCGGCTCTGGATCCGGTGCCGCGGCGCAAGCGGTCAGTGCCGGCACCTTCGATTTCGGCATGGCCGCGACGCCGACGGTGATCGTCCAGGCGGCCAAGAAGCTGCCGATCACCTGCATCGGCCAGATCAATTATGACGCGCTGATGGGGATCGGTCTGCTGGCCGCGTCGCCGATCAAGACCCCGAAGGATCTGGAAGGCAGGAAGCTCGGCGCCAGCGTCAGTTCGGGCGAATATCCGTTCCTGCCGCTCTATGCGCAGAAGGCGGGCTTCGATCTTAGCAAAGTGCAGATCGTGCAGATCGACGGCAAGGTTCGAGAGCGCTCGCTGATGGAGCAGCAGGTCGATGCCGTCTCGGCCTTCGCCACCAGCACGATCCCCTCGCTGTCACCGCTCGGCACCGAAGTGCGTTTCATGCTGTTCCGGGATGCCGGCATCGAATTCTACGGCCAGTCGCTCACCACCCAGCCGCAGCGGCTGGAAAAGGATCCCGGATTATGCGCCGCATTCGTCGAGGGGGCGATGCAGGCGATCCGCTTCACCATGACGAATTTCGACGAAGCGATCGATGTTTTCCTGAAAGCCAACAGCGAAGTCGCGATCTCCTCGACCGGCAAGGACTATGCCCGCATCGGCCTCGGATTGACCAACCTCACCAATCTCGTGCCTGAAGTGAAGGAACACGGTTTCGGCTTTGCCGACCCGAAGAAAGTCGCGACCATGGCCGATCTGGTGGTGAAATATGCCGCGGGTGACGGCGCGACGCGGCCCGATGTCGAGGCGCTGTTCACCAACCAATTCGTCGGCAAGGTGATGCTGAGCGCCGATGAACTGGCCGCAGCCGAAAAAAGCACCGCGGCCTTCCGTAAATACGTCAGTTGACTTACCCCGCGCCGATGCAATCGGTAACGTCGATGCTCTCCATCAATAACGAAGCTGAGGCCACGGCGGTCCCCGCGCCGCTGGTATCCGTCCGCAACGTCCAGAAGACCTATTTCACGCGACAGGCGCCGGTGCAGGCGGTGGCCTCGGCCTCGCTCGACGTGTCGCGCGGCGAATTCGTCTCGCTGCTCGGCCCCAGCGGCTGCGGCAAGAGCACACTGTTGATGATGATCGCCGGGCTCGAACAGCCGACCGGCGGATCGATCCTGCTCGGCGGGTCCGAGGTCAAGAAACCGCGTCGCGATATCGGCGTCATCTTCCAGGACGCGACATTGTTGCCCTGGAAGAGCGCGCTCGACAACGTGCTGTTTCCGGTTCGCATTCTCAAATTGCCGATCGAGGCGTATCGCCGGCGCGCCCTTGAACTGCTGAACATGGTGGGACTGTCCGGCTTCGAGCACAAGAAGCCGTCGCAGCTCTCGGGCGGAATGCGGCAGCGCGTCTCGATCTGCCGGGCGCTGATCCATGATCCGGATATCCTGTTGATGGACGAGCCGTTCAGCGCGCTCGACGCCATCACCCGCGACCAGATGAACGTCGCGCTGTCGGAGATTCTGGAGACCTACAAAAAAACAGTGGTTTTCGTCACGCATTCGATCCGCGAAGCGGCGTTCCTGTCCGACCGGGTCGTGGTGATGGGCGGCCGGCCCTCCACGATCGCGCTCGACATGAAGATGCCGTTTCCGCGTCCGCGTCGTTTCGACATCGAGGAGACGAGCGAATTCGCCATGGTCTGCCGAAAACTTCGCCTCACGATCGAGGAAGCCCATCAAGGCCCGCTCCCGGCGCAAACTTCTGTCCAGGAAACCCGCGCTGGTGAGACCCGCGCTGAAACATTCGAGGGAGGCCCGGCATGACGTCAACAGGATTGGCACCGACAGGCATCGGCACCGAAACCGGCGCGATCATCGCCACTGCGGCAAACCAGGAGGAAAACGGCCTGGCCAATTTACGGGGCATCGCGTTGCCGCTGGGACTGGCCGCGATCGTGCTGCTGGGCTGGCAGCTCGCGGTCACGCTCGGCCACATTCCGCCGGTCATTCTGCCCTCGCCGATATCGATCACACATTACATCATCGCACGCTACGATATTTTGCTGATGCATGCGGTGCCGACAACACTGGAATCCGCCGCGGCCTTTGTGCTGGCGACACTGCTCGGAATAGCCTTGGCGATCCTCATCACCTATTCCCGGCTCGCGCGGGAAGCGCTGTACCCCAATCTGGTGTTCTTCCAGCTGATCCCGAAAATCGCGCTGGCTCCTTTGTTCATCATCTGGCTCGGGATCGGTTCGCAATCGCGCATCACGTTTGCGGTCTTCATCGCATTTTTCCCGGTCGTGATCGCGACCACCGCCGGCTTTGCCAACGTCGACAAGGGCATGCTGCGACTGTGTCGTTCGCTAACCGCAAGCGAGTGGCAGATCTTCACCAGCGTTCGCTTTCCGGCGGCGCTGCCGCATATTTTCAGCGGCATGAAGATCGCCGTGACGCTGGCCATCATCGGCGTCATCATCGGCGAATTCATCACCGCGCAGGCCGGCCTCGGTTATCTCATCATTTTTGCGACCGCGCGTGCCGACACCGAGATCTCGATGGCGGCCATCGTGGTGCTGTGCGTGTGCGGCCTGTTGCTCTATGGACTGGTGGCGCTCGGCGAATCGATCGCGAACAGATTCTACTCGGCGGACAACTCATGAAAATCGTATCAGGCGCCCCACCCGTCGCGCGGGCGACGATGTCGACCGAAGAGCCGGAATCGCTCTCAGCCGGCGTCGTGCATCGGCTGGAAGTTGAAATCCTCAAGGGCCATCGCAAGCCCGGCGACCGTCTCGACGAGCGCCAATTGGCCGAGCAGTTTGGCGTGTCGCGCACGCCAGTGCGCGAGGCATTGCAACGACTGGCGGCCAGCGGGCTTGTGGTGTCGCGGGGACGACAGGGACTGCAAGTGGCGCAGTTGTCGATTGCTGATCTTCTGGACGCCTTCAGCGTCGCGGCCGAGATGGAGGCACTGGCCTCGGCCCAGGCCGCCCGCCGAATCCGGCCCGATCAGCGGCTCCGTCTTGAGGCCGCGCACCAGGCGTGCGCGGTCGCGGCACAGGCCAGCGATGTCGACGGCTTCTATGAAGCCAATCTCGAGTTTCACGAAACGATCTCGACAGCGAGCCACAACCGTATTTTGCAGGATGAATTGCGGCGGCTGACCGTGAAGATCTCGCCCTATCGCCGCACCATCACCTACCAGCCGGGGCGGATGGAATCCTCGATCCCCGAACACGAACAGGTGATGATCGCGATCTGCCGCGGCGAGGCGGCGCAGGCGGGCCTCGTGATGCGCGCGCATGTCACCTTGCTGGGAGAAGGCCTCTCTGACCTGCTGCATTTCCTGCGGGTATCCGGCGATCAGAACCTGCTGGCCGAACTAGCCTGACAAATACAAAATATCTTCACGCCGAGCTGGCAAAACCCGCTGGGCGAATTACATCATGGCAACGACGTCGATCCAGCTGATCCCCTGCCCTTGAAGAAATACGTGCTCATTTTTCTGTTCCTGATCATCGCGCCGCTCTTGGTCTCGACCGCGAACTACCTTCGCGAAGACCGGCGCGGAAACTGGCAGACCGCGGACCGCTCCAGCGCCGGACTGCTGCCGGCCGCGGCCGACCATCCGGAAGCGCTGATCCGGATCTACGCCGCGCGGACCGTGCGCTGGCGCGGCATCTTCGCCGTCCACAGCTGGATCGTGCTCAAGGAGCGCGGTGCTTCCCGATATAACCGCTATGACTACACGGCGTGGGGTGAGCCCATCCGCGTCGATGGATTTGCCGCGGATGGAAAATGGTTCGGCGCGCTGCCCCAGGCTGTCGCCAGCATTGACGGCGCGGAGGCTGAAAAGCTGATTCCGGAGATTCGCTCGGTGATCGGGAACTACAAGTTTCGAGCCTATGGCGACTACAGTGCCTGGCCCGGTCCGAATTCAAACACCTTCGTGCAGGCCGTCCTCGATGCCGTCCCGCAACTGAACGCGGTACTGCCGCCGACCGCGATCGGCAAGGACTATCCCTATCGCGGCCGGTGGTTTGGTCTCACATCGTCGCGTACCGGCGTGTTCGTCTCGCTGGGCGGCTATCTCGGCCTGACCATCGGCTGGATGGAAGGCCTCGAGTTTAACTTTTTCGGCGGCGTGCTTGGCCTCGACATCCGCCGCCCGGCGCTGAAGTTTCCGGGCCTCGGACGGCTCGGTCTGCCGTTGAGCCAGTGAAAGTCGCGCGGCTCCAGCGTCAATGACCTCTGCCAGCGTAGATTTGATAGAAGGTGACGACGATCTCAAACGCGATCAGCACCACGACAATGAGTTCGAGGCGCAGCGACCGGCGGGTGTCGATCAGATCGGCGAGCGTATTGGCGGTTTCCGCCACCACGGCGAGTTTGCGGTTGAGGGTATCGACGCGCTCCTTGAGTTCGTATTCGTCTTCCAGGCGGGCATAAAGCCGCTCCAGGTCCGGACGTTCCCATAGCGCGTCCGGCTTTTCTCCGATCGCGACTCGGCCGGATACCCTTTGCTGCACCAGCAGGGCATTTCCGATCAGCTGCAGTACGCTTTTCCGGTCCCTTCCGGTTCGCCCGTGATCGGCCAGTTCCCTGGCAAACGGTTCGATGACCTCGAAGACTCTTGCAACTTCGCGCTCGTCATTGGCCAGCACGACGCTCTTGGCCAGCACATCGGCAATGACAAGAAGTCGTTCCGGCTGCATGTCGCGCAGCTGAATCGGTCCCCCCGCCTGAACCTGATCCTCGGCCTCGTTGGCGAGTTCGACGACCGCGGTTTCCTCCTCGAACCGCGCGAGCTTGCCGCCGATCCGGGGCGTCAGCTTTGCCAAAAACCCGGTTTCGTCTTCGGGCGACAAGCCGATCAGCACGGCAACGCCGTAGCGAAAAAGAACGGCGATGCCGGTCTTGCTGACCCTGATGGCGAGCGGAACCGCCGAAAGAGCCTCGCCTTCGAAGCCCATGGTATTGATCCGGTCGCCGACATGCAGCGCGTGGGCCGTAACCCGTGTCCCCATTTCCGCCGAAATGAATTGCGGTTTGGTCATCACGCCGTCTCCTCGAGACACGCTCTGGTCCGGTGACATGGCGTCATGCTCCGCCACGGCGCCTGCCCACTGGTCGCGGCCTCTCGAGCCAGCGATGATACTACGCGACAATCGAGGAGAGTGGGGATGGCGGCGCGACAATGTGCCGATATTTTCGCTCCGGAGACAACACCAGTCGATAGGCTCGAAGCTTGGGTGCCTGCCAGGAGTCCAGAAGCGCGCCGCAAACGCTGCATTCGGCCCGGCCCGGGCTTCCCTCGGCTGATATCGACTCGGCCATTTCATAGGCCGAAGCGCAAGACGGGCAAGTAAGGTCTGATATTCTCATGGAATTACTTTTTGCACGTTTGACGACGGGCGCATTGTTCCAAATCAAATGTGGCTTTGACAAGGAGGCGAACTTGGCCGGCGATCAAACTTTAGGGACATTCGCCTCTGGGTCGCAGCACCCCAGCGGACACTGACAGGAAGTTGAGTCAGTTTGAACGCTAACCCATGAATGTCGCGTGACACGGGAACCGGTCGCGCGCTGCCGTTGATTAAATCGTCACGTACCGGGCAATGTCAGACGACGGCTGCAGCCGCCTCCCCTCCGATATGGGGCACGGCGTCGACCAGTTCGCGGGTGTAGGCGGTCTGCGGATTGTCGAACAGCGCCCGGCTCTCGCCCTGCTCGACAATACGGCCGTCGCGCAGAACGATGGTGTGATCGCACATCATGCGAACCACATTGAGGTCGTGGCTGACGAACAGCAGCGAGAGGTTATCCTCGCGCCGCAGCCGATCCAGCAATTGCAACACCACGGCCTGCACCGAGACGTCGAGCGCCGCCGTCGGCTCATCCAGCACCAATAGACGCGGCCGGCAGGCGATGGCGCGGGCGATGCCGATGCGGGCCTTCTGGCCGCCGGAGAGCTGATGCGGAAAGCGCGGCAACAGCTCCAGGGGCAATCCCACGCGCTGCGCGCATTCCTCGACGCGCTGGCGCAACGCGGCGCCCGGGCGCATGCCCGAAAGCCGCAGCAATGGATGGGCGATGCAATCGAACGCGGTGAAGCGCGGGT
>NZ_JBEKCZ010000136.1:0-14437 GCF_050014615.1 Bradyrhizobium sp.
AAGAACCCCGACATTCTCAAGGCCAGCCGCAAGAAGCGCATCGCCGCAGGCGCCGGCCTCAAGGTCGAGGAAGTCAACAAGCTCCTGAAGATGCACCGGAACATGGCCGACATGATGAAGGCGATGGGCTCGGGCAAGCGCGGCCCAATGGCCGGCATCGCGCAGGCGATGGGGTTTGGCGGCGGCATGCCGTCGCCCGACCAGATGAAGGCGCTGGCCGAGAAGATGCCGGGCGGCGCTGGCGCCGGCGGCATGCCCGCATTACCGAAAGACCTTCCCGCCGGCCTGCGTTCAGGCCTGCCGAATTTGCCCGGACTGACCGGCTTGAGCGGCAAGCCGACCCTGCCGGGCCTCGGCGGCTTTCCCGGATTGGGGAAGAAGAAATGAGAGATTTCGTCATTCCGGGGCGGCTCGCAGAGCCGAACCCGGAATCCCGATGTGAACGATCGCTGAGATTCCGGGTCTGCGTGCTCCGCACGCATCCCGGAATGACGCGCAGGATCAACTAAGCCAACACCACAGATTTTTTAAGGAGAACCAAAATGTCAGTCGTTATCCGCCTCGCCCGCGCAGGCACCAAGAAGCGCCCGGTTTACCACGTCGTCGTCGCCGATTCGCGCTTTCCGCGGGATGGCCGCTTCATCGAGCGTCTTGGCCATTTCAATCCGCTGCTGCCGAAGGACAACGAGGCGCGGCTGAAGCTCGACATGGACAAGGTCAAAGCCTGGCTCGCCAAGGGCGCGCAGCCGTCGGACCGCGTCTCGCGCTTCCTCGATGCCGCCGGCGTGGCGAAGCGCCCCGCGCGCAACAATCCGGAAAAGGCCGTGCCGCGCAAGGAGCGCAAGGCCAACGCCGAAGCCGCCGCCAAGACGGCGTAAGCGTAACGGCGCGCGGCGGTGCCCGCACCGATTTGCGTCGCCCGTATCGGCGCCGCGCATGGCGTGCGCGGGGCGGTGAAGCTGTGGACCTTCACCGAAGACCCGCTGGCCGTGAAGCGTTACGGGCCGCTCACGACCAAGGACGGCGCGCGCCAGTTTGAAGTGGCGAGCGCCCGTGAAGCCAACGGCCATCTGGTCGCGACGCTGAAAGGCGTCGCCACCCGCGAGGAAGCCGAGCGCCTCAATGGCCTCGAGCTCTATATCGCGCGCGAAAAACTGCCTGCTACCGACGAGGACGAATATTACCACGCCGATTTGATCGGGCTCGCCGCGGTGACGGTTGCGAATGAGCCGATCGGCCGTGTCACCGCGATCCACAATTTCGGCGCCGGCGACATCATCGAAATCGCGCCGCCGCACGGCGCCACCATGCTGCTGCCGTTCACCAATGCCGTGGTACCCACCGTCGATCTTGCCAAAGGGCACGTGGTGATCGTGTTGCCGGATGAAATTGATGGCGACGATCCGACCACAGCGGGCGCCTGAACATGACCGCCAACACAAATGCAAACATAACCCCCTGGCGCGCGACCGTGCTGACGCTGTTTCCGGAGATGTTCCCGGGACCGCTCGGCGTCAGCCTGGCCGGCAAGGCGCTGGCCTCGGGCCTGTGGGCTTTGGAGGCGCGGGACATCCGGGATTCCGCCACCGACCGCCATCGCAGTGTCGACGATACCCCGGCCGGCGGCGGTCCCGGCATGGTGCTGCGCGCCGACGTGCTGGCGGCCGCGATCGATGCGGCGGACATATCCCCGGACGGGCCCAAGAACAGCCCTAAGAACAGCCCTAAGAACGGCCCCAAGAACAACCCAAAGGATCGTCCACGCCTGCTGATGAGCCCGCGGGGTCGGCCATTGACCCAGTCCCGGGTCGTGGAACTCGCCGCAGGGCCCGGTCCCTTGATCGTGTGCGGCCGGTTCGAGGGCGTCGACCAGCGGGTGATCGCAGGGCGCGGGCTCGAGGAAGTCTCGGTCGGGGATTACGTGCTGTCCGGCGGCGAAATCGCAGCCATGGCGCTGATCGACGCCTGTGTGCGGCTGCTGCCGGGGGTGATGGGAAAGCTCGCTTCCGGCACTGAGGAGAGCTTTTCCGACGGGCTACTGGAATACCCGCAATATACCCGCCCGCAGGAGTTCGAGGGCCAGCCGATCCCGGAAATCCTGCTGTCGGGCGACCATGCCAAGGTCGCGGCCTGGCGTCTGGCCGAGGCGGAAGCCCTGACCAGGGCCAAACGGCCCGATCTGTGGGCCATCAAAGTCCGCCAAAAAAGCCCAAAAAACACGACAGACGGGTGACAACGCCCGGCCTTTGCCGTATAGGAGCGCCAAATCCGCGCACCGAGCATGTTCCGGCAAAGTGGTACCGGTTTGCCGCAAGAAGATGCTCTAACCAATTGAATTGCGCGTATTCTTTTCGCAAAACCGGTATCCACTTTTGCGGAATACGCGCTACAGGATAACCGAACACTCGCGCAGCCCTCTCTGGGCGCGCCGCCGATGGAGATTTCGCGATGAACCTCATTCAACAGCTCGAAAAAGAGCAATTCGACAAATTGTCCGCCGGCAAGGTGATTCCGGATTTCGGTCCGGGCGATACCGTGATCGTCAACGTCAAGGTGGTCGAAGGCGATCGCTCGCGCGTGCAGGCCTATGAAGGCGTCTGCATCGGCCGTTCCGGCGGCGGGCTCAACGAGAGCTTCACGGTCCGCAAGATTTCCTACGGCGAGGGCGTGGAACGCGTGTTCCCGGTGATGTCGCCGATGATCGACTCGATCACGGTGGTGCGTCGCGGCAAGGTGCGCCGCGCCAAGCTGTATTACCTGCGCAATCTGCGCGGCAAGTCGGCCCGCATCGTCGAGAAGAAGACCGACCGCGCCGCTGCCGTCGGCGAGTAATTCTCTTCGCCAAGGATTTGGCCAAGGATTTGGCCAAGGATTGGTTGAAAAAGCGCGGGCTTGTCCCGCGCTTTTTTTGCGGCACCGCGTCATTGCGCGCCAAGGGCGCAGCAAACGCATATCGCGCTTCAAATCCGCGTGTGCTATAGCACCGCAATGTTTCCAGGTCGCCAATCCATCGCGTCTCGCGTCGTGCTCGACGATCGCAGCCGTTTGCCGTGGCGCTTCTTCGGCCGGCTGACCACAGCGGCCCTCGCGGCCTGACGCGCTAGCGCGCATTCGCAGCGCCCTTTCGTCGTGCCCTTTTGCATTTTCGATTCAAATCCCGATTCAAGGCCTGACATCATGTCCGATAAAAAACCCACCACGCTGTACGACAAAATCTGGAACGACCATCTGGTTCACGAGGCCGATGACGGCACCTGCCTGCTCTATATCGATCGCCATCTGGTCCACGAAGTAACCTCGCCGCAGGCCTTCGAAGGCTTGCGCGCCACCGGGCGCAAGGTTCACGCGCCGGAGAAGACGCTGGCCGTGGTCGACCACAACATTCCGACCACCGATCGCAGTAAGCCCAATCCGGACCCGGAAAGCACCGAGCAGATCCGCGTGATGGCCGAGAACGCCAGGGAATTCGGCATCGAATATTTCAACGAGTTCGACAAGCGTCAGGGCATCGTGCATGTGATCGGCCCCGAGCAGGGTTTTACGCTGCCCGGCACCACCATCGTCTGCGGCGACAGCCACACCTCCACCCACGGCGCCTTCGGTGCGCTGGCGCACGGCATCGGCACCTCGGAGGTCGAGCATGTGCTGGCGACGCAAACCCTGATCCAGAAAAAAGCCAGGAACATGCGCGCCATCGTCGACGGGCAATTGCCCGACGGCGTCACCGGCAAGGACATCATCCTGGCGATCATCGGCGAGATCGGCACCGCCGGCGGCACCGGTTACGTGCTGGAATATGCCGGCGACGCGATCCGCGCGCTGTCGATGGAAGGCCGCATGACCGTCTGCAACATGTCGATCGAGGGCGGCGCCCGCGCCGGCCTGGTCGCGCCGGATGAAAAGGCCTTTGAATTCCTGAAGGGCCGCCCGAAATCGCCGAAGGGCGACAATTGGGACGCCGCGATGCGCTACTGGGAAACGCTGCGCTCCGACGAGGGCGCGCATTTCGATCACGAGATCAGGCTGGATGCCGCCAAACTGCCGCCGATCGTGACCTGGGGCACCTCGCCGGAAGACGTGGTGTCGATATCAGGCGTGGTACCGGATCCCGATGAGATCGCCGATGAGGCGAAACGGCTGTCGAAGCACCGCGCGCTGAACTACATGGGCCTCAAGGCCGGCACCAAAATCACCGACATCAAGCTCGACCGTATCTTCATCGGCTCCTGCACCAATGGCCGGATCGAGGATCTGCGCGCGGCGGCCAAGGTGGTCGAGGGCAAGACCGTCAACGGCAATCTCAACGCCATGATCGTGCCGGGCTCGGGCATCGTGAAGGAACAGGCGGAAGCCGAAGGCCTCGACAAGATTTTCATCAAGGCCGGGTTCGAATGGCGCGAGCCGGGCTGCTCGATGTGCCTGGCGATGAACCCCGACAAGCTCAAGCCGGAAGAGCGCTGCGCCTCGACCTCGAACCGGAATTTCGAGGGCCGCCAGGGCTTTAAGGGCCGCACCCATCTGGTGTCGCCGGCGATGGCGGCGGCCGCGGCGATCGCCGGGCACTTTGTCGACATCCGGGAATGGCGGTAGCGCATGATCCGGAAAAGTGGGAACCGGCTTTCCGAAAAGATCATGCTTAAACAAGAAGATGGGCGACGAGCATGATTCAACGCAGTTGAACCATGCTCTAGCGTTTTCGAACGCCGCTTTCCTCAACCTCGACGCATTGCCGAAGCAACTCGTTAAGCGTTTGGGGGCAGACTTGTCGGCCTAGCGGAGGCGAGGCGTTTCGCGAGGAGCCCACCATGGCCGACAAGGCTGAATTCGTCGATATGATCAGCGAGGCGACGCGGCAGACGCGCCGCCGCTATGCGCCGCGCGTGGTCGAGCCCGAGGTCAAGGAGACGTCGCGTCTCAGTCATTGGCCACCGGACCGCTGGGTGCAGTGGCGGATGGAGACGCTGACCCCCTGGAAACTAAAATCCTGGAAATTCAAGAACTGGGATTGAGTGCCAAGGCTCGCTGCATAAAGTTCTCAGCAAAAAGACAGGCCCGCAAGCGGGCCTGTTTAGTGTCACCTGATTCAAGGCGCGCTTAGTGGCAGTGCCGGCAGTGATGGTGCCAACGATGATTCCAACGCACTTCGGTCGTCCCCTGCTTCGAGCTTTCCTGGACCGCCGCAGCAGCGCCGGGATTGGCCAGCGACAGCGCCTGGGCGCGTTCGGTTGGAGCAGCAAGCATGAGCAATGCGCCAACCGCGGCAAGCCCCAGAATTCTCGTCACCTTCATTGATATTCTCCCTTGGGTCATCGGATGTCACGCCAGCGCCGCGGGACCGACCGAATCGGACCCACGTCGTGGCGCAGACCTAGGCTGTAACGGGTGACGTGAACGTGAAATGAATGCCTGCGCCCCGTCAGCAACGCGCATCGCGCGATCCGGTTCCGCGCCGCACCACAACATTCACAAGACATCTTTCAAAACCGGCCTAGGCTGTGGCCCGTATCTTCTGCAGGCTTGCGTTACAGGGGCAAGCTTCCCTTACAGGAGCAAGCTTCCTTACAGGAGAGTGTCATGGCTACATCCGGAAAATGGCATCGGCGCTCGCATTTCGCTGTTGCCGTCGCGTTGACGGCGACCGTCTTGCTCCCGGCCCATGCGGCGCTGGCCTCCCAGGGACCCGGCGGCGGTCCCGGCACCGCCAGCCATTTCATCCAGCTGGCGATGGCCATTATCGTCTACGGAAGTTCGGCGCTGGTGGTCGGCACCGGGCTGATCGGCGCGATACGAAGCGCGCTGAGAACGGTTTAGGTCAACCGCGGCGCCAGTGGCAGCTCATGCGGGGCACGATCACGGTGCCGCTCGGCCGGTATTCCTGCACATAGGTTGCGTTGCACTCCCGCACCGCATTCTGGCCGGGGAAATACCGCGGATAGACGTCATCGGGATCGGCCTGCTCACGCGGATAGATGCGAAGGCGCGTGGTCGGCCGCCTGGCCGGGGGCTGCGCGGGCGGCTCGTCCGCCGACGGCTGCGATGCCTGCGCGGTCCGCGTCCCCTGCGCTGCAGTTTGCGCCTGCGCGCCCGCCGCGAGCAGTGCAACAGCCCCCGAAAAAAGGCCTGCCAAAGCCACCGATAATACCGCTGCCCTGATCCGCATCGTGACGCCCGCCCAAACCTGTTTAAGACCGATACGGTCTCCGATTGCGACGGCAACGTCAACTGCGGCTCTCGGGACAAACGCCAGTTCCGGGATGCATGCCCGCGGAAGGCGCGTTAAAGAAAGGTGATGTGGACCACGGCAAAGGCGCCATCGCTGGCCGAGATCGAAGCCATGGCGGACGCCATTTTCCGGCGCCTGCCGACGGGTTTTCGCGACCTGTGCGAAGGCGTGATCATCCGCGTCGACGATTTTCCGACCGAGGAAGTCCTCGACGAAATGCAGGCGGAAAGCGAATTCGACCTGCTCGGCCTGTTCCAGGGCGTCGGCCTGCCGTTCCGCAGCCATGACGATATCGCACGGCTGCCCAACATGATCTGGCTGTATCGGCGCCCGATCCTGGATTACTGGGCCGAGCACGAGGAGACACTGGGGCGGATCGTCCGCCATGTGCTGATCCACGAGATCGGCCATCATTTCGGCCTCTCCGACGACGACATGGCGGCGATCGAGGCGGCGGCCGACTAGAACTTTTTGCGCATATTCTATTCGCAAAACCGGCATCCACCTTCGGATCAAGTCCGAGGGCATGCTTTTGCGGATCACGCGCAAGGCGTATTTGCCCTTTAATACCGGCGGCATTCGCGATAAACCACGGCACACTTTTCACTCACCTCAAGCCAAGAAGTGCGATCGATGGAAAAATTCACCACGCTGGAAGGCGTCGCGGCGCCGCTGAAGATCATCAATGTCGACACCGACATGATCATTCCCAAGCAGTATCTGAAGACCATCAAGCGCACCGGCCTCGGCAAGGGGCTGTTCTCGGAACAGCGCTACAAGGACGACGGCAGCGAGAACCCGGATTTCATTCTCAACAAGCCGGCCTATCGCAACGCCAAGGTGCTGGTCGCCGGCGACAATTTCGGCTGCGGTTCGAGCCGCGAACACGCGCCGTGGGCGCTGCTCGATTTCGGCATCCGCTGCGTGATCTCGACCTCGTTCGGCGATATTTTCTACAACAACTGTTTCAAGAACGGTGTTCTGCCGATCCGCGTCAGCCAGGAAGACCTCGACAAATTGTTCGACGATGCCGAACGCGGCGCCAATGCGACGCTCTCGATTGATCTCGTCAGTCAGGAGATCCGCGGACCGGACGGCGGCACCGTGAAATTCGAGATCGATGCGTTCCGCAAGCACTGCATGCTCAACGGCCTCGACGACATCGGCCTGACCATGGAAAAGAAGGCCTCGATCGATACCTACGAGGCCAAGGCCAAGACCGAGCGCGCCTGGGCGTAAGCCGCTTTCCTGACGCGAACCGGTCGGCCACGCCCGGATCGAGTCCGCTCTCGCATGTGATGCAAAGATTTGAACGGCGCTTTCTTTCACCCTCCCCTGGAGGGGTCGAGACGAGCGAAGCTCGCTCTCTGGGTCGGCTCGCATCGCAAGATGCGAGACGGGGCGGGGTGACGGTTTCTCCCCGCCAACAGTGCCCGAGTTGAGAGATCACCCCACCCCGATCGCACCGGACGATGCTCCGCATCGCCGAGCGCGATCGACCCTCCCCCTCCAGGGGAGGGTAAAGAAAGTGACGCATGCGGCCTGACATCGTCACCTTCTGGCATGGCCCGCTCGACGCGCTGCGGCTTCTGTGCCTGCGATCGCAGGTCGCGGCCGGCCACAATGTTACCGTCTACAGTTTCGATCCGCTGGCGCAATTGCCCGACGGCGTCGGCAATGCCGAGGCCGAGGCGATCCTGCCGCAGGCGTTCGCGGAAAGGCTGCGTCCGACCGGACCCGACGGCGTGTGGCGCGACTGGACCACCTTGCAGTTCAGCGATTTTTTCCGAATGCGGCTGATGGCGCGCAACGCCGGCCCAAACAATCCCGGCCTATGGCTCGACGCCGATGTGCTGCTGCTCAAACCGGTCGAGCTCGATCCGGCAAAGCCCTATTTCGCCTGGGAGCGGCCGCGCCAGCTTGGCAATTCGGTACTGTATCTGCCGTCCAGCGATCCCATCGTCGCGGCTTTCATGGCGCTGATGCAGCAGGACGAACTGACACCGGACTGGCTGGCGCTGCGGCACCGGCTGACCTTCGCCCTTCACAAACTGCGCGGCTCGCACCGGCCCTCGGATATTCGTCTCGCAATCTATGGTCCGGCGGCGCTGACCGCGCTCGCCCGCCGCGCCGGCGAACTGCATCATGCGCTGCCGAAGAAGTCGTTCTATGCGGTTCATGCCGAACCGAAACTGTTCTTCGAGCCGCGGGATTTTTCCGCCCTGCTCGGCGATCCCGAAATCATGGGCTTTCACGTGTCGCCAAAAGGCCGCGGCAATCAGCGGCCCGTTCCGGGTAGCCTGCATGCGTGGGCGGCGGAGCGGTTTGGTTGATCTCGTCGTCCCGGCGAACGCCGGGACGACGAGGATGGACGACACCCTCTCTCAACCCGCCAGCGCCGCGATTGAATCCGCGATCGCGATCGTGCGCCGCGCCATCTCGGCATGCAGCCGCTCCACCATCTGACCGTCGAGCCGGATCGCGCCGCGCGCGGCGTTTTCCGGCAATTCGAATGCCGCGATGATCTTGCGGGCTTGCGCGATCTCTTCCTCAGGCGGCGTGAAGATCGCGTTGCAGGCTTCGATCTGGCCGGGATGGATCAGCGTCTTGCCGTCGAAGCCGAGATCGCGCGCCTGCGCGCATTCCTGCCCGAAACCGTCGAAATCGCTGAAATCGCTGTAGGGCCCGTCCAGAATTTCGAGGCCGTGGGCGCGGGTGGCGAGAATGCAGTGGGTGATGATCGGGATCATTGCCGCGCGGCCGGGCTGCATCCGGATCCGGGTCTCGCGCGAGATATCGTTCGGCCCGAACACGAAGCCGGCCAGCCGGATCGCGGGATCACGCGAGGCCGCCGCCAGTTCCTCGGCATGCAGAACCGCGCGCGCGGTCTCGATCATCGACCAGACCCGGATCGAGGGATCGGCGCCCGCCAGCCGATCGCCGATCGCCTTGAGATCTTCCACGCTGGAAACCTTCGGAACCAGAATGCCGTCGGGCCGCGCCTGGCCGGCCATGGCGACATCGTCGATCCACCACGGCGTATCGAGCGCGTTGACGCGGATCAGGACTTCCCGCTTGCCAAAACCCTTGGCGGCGATCGCCTGCGCGATCTGGTCGCGCGCGACCGCCTTGGCCTCCGGGGCCACGGAATCCTCAAGGTCGAGGATGATACCGTCGGCCGGCAGATTGCGGGCTTTCTCCAGCGCCCGCGTGTTCGATCCCGGCATGAACAACAGGCTGCGGCGCGGACGGATCATGGCTGGTTTCCCTTCATTTTTTGTATTTCACGCGATAACATTTCAACCGCGCGTCCGAAAGACTTGTTCCCGTCATCGCCGTATGGTTTAGCCTCTGCCATGTCCTTGTTTCCAAAACATCTGCTTGAGGGCTACCGCACCTTCACGTCGCAGCGGCTGCCGACCGAGCAGTCGCGCTACCGCGAATTGTCCGAGCGCGGCCAGGCCCCGGAAGTGATGGTGATCGGCTGTTGCGATTCCCGGGTGTCGCCGGAAGTGATCTTCGATGCCGGTCCCGGCGAATTATTCGTGGTGCGCAATGTCGCCAATCTGGTGCCGGTCTACCAGCCGGACGGCGGCGCGCACGGCGTTTCGGCGGCGCTGGAATACGCGGTTCGGGCGCTGCACGTGAAACACATCGTGGTGCTCGGTCATGCGCAATGCGGCGGCATCCGCGCCTTCATCGACAATACCGCGCCGCTGTCGCCCGGCGACTTCATCGGCCGCTGGATGTCGATGTTCGTCAAGCCGGGCGAGAAGGTCGGGCAGCGCGAGCATGAGACGATGGCCGATTTCACCGTCCGCATCGAGAAAGCGGCGGTGTTCCGCAGCCTGGAAAACCTGATGACATTTCCCTTCGTGCAGGCCGCGGTCGCGCGCGGCGAACTGCATCTGCACGGGGCCTATTTCGGCGTCGCCGAGGGTTCGCTGTTCGTGCTCGATCCGGCGGCGAAGGAATTTCACAGCGTGCGGGAAGAAGTGGGCGAATAGCTACCTGCTCAACGCCGTCTATTTGCTGCCGTGATCGCCGCCCCAGCGATCCGACAGCGCCAGCACCAGCGCCGAGATCACGAACACCAGATGCACCGCGACCAGCCAGCTCATCTTCTGGACGTCGAAGGCGGCGTCGATATTCATGAATGCTTTCAACACCTGGATCGCGGAAATCGCGACGATCGAGGCCAGAAGCTTTTGTTTTAATCCGGCGAAATCGACCTTGGTCATCCATTCCGGCCAGTCCGGGTGGCCACCGGCGTCGATCCGCGAGACGAAATTCTCGTAGCCCGAAAACACCACGATCAGGATCAGGTTGCCGGTGAGCGAGACGTCGATCAGGCTGAGCACGCCCAGGATGATATCGGTTTCCTTGGCGGCCGGCGCATGCAGGATGAATTCCCACAGCATCAGCAGGAATTTGTACAACAGCACCGCGAGACTGACGACGAGGCCGAGATAGAACGGCGCCATCAGCCAGCGGCCGTTGAACAACACGCTCTCGAGCCCGTTCTCGACGCGTTTTAGCGTCGGATTCGGTTGATAGGGTGCCGGTTGTTCGGTCATCGCGATTCCGGCCCCCGCCCGTTGCGCCGCTTTTTACGCTGCTTTTTTCTTGGCGCTGATCAGCTTGCGGTTGATCAGGCATTCGGCGATCTGGACCGCGTTCAGCGCGGCGCCCTTGCGCAGATTGTCGGACACGCACCATAGCACGAGGCCGTTGTCGACGGTGGGGTCGGCGCGGATGCGGCTGATGTAGGTGGCGTCCTCGCCCGCCGCCTCGTACGGCGTGACGTAGCCGCCCGGTTCGTGCTTGTCGATCACGAGACATCCCGGCGCATTGCGCAGGATGTCGCGTGCCTCGTCGGGCGAAATCGGATTTTCGAATTCGATCGTCACGGCTTCGGAATGGCCGACAAACACCGGCACCCGCACGCAAGTCGCGGTCAGCTTGATTTTGGGATCAAGAATCTTCTTGGTCTCCATCATCATCTTCCACTCTTCCTTGGTGTAACCGTCCTCCATGAACACGTCGATCTCGGGGATCACGTTGAAGGCGATCCGCTTGGGGAATTTCTTGTTGACCAGTTCGCTGTTGGTATAGACCGCCTTGGTCTGCGAAAATAACTCGTCCATGGCGTCCTTGCCGGCGCCCGAGACCGATTGATAGGTCGAGACCACGACGCGCTTGATCACCGCCTTGTCGTGCAGCGGCTTCAGCGCCACCACGAGCTGCGCGGTCGAGCAGTTCGGATTGGCGATGATGTTCTTCTTGACGAAGCCACTGACCGCATCGGCATTGACCTCGGGCACGATCAGCGGCACGTCCGGATCCATCCGCCACGCCGACGAGTTGTCGATCACGACCGCGCCGGCGGCGCCGATTTTCGGCGACCATTCCTTCGACACCGCGCCGCCCGCCGACATCAGGCAGATATCGACGTCGCTGAAATCGTAATGCTCGAGCGCTTTGACTTTCAGGGTGCGGTCGCCATACGAGACTTCAACGCCCATGCTGCGGCGCGACGCCAGCGCCACGACTTCGTCAGCCGGGAATTTGCGTTCGTCCAGGATGTTGAGCATTTCCCGCCCGACATTGCCGGTCGCTCCGACCAGCGCGACTTTGTAACCCATCGTTCACTCTCCGAAGAAAAATCCCTCGCCCCCGCCTGCGGCGGAAACAGAAGAGGCAGCGCTTCTATGCGAGAAACGCCTTTAAGACAACGTTAGACTGGAGCACCGCCCATTGGTGCTCACTGCCGATTTGGGCATTTGATGCGATCGTTCTGGACCACCCCTGCCTCTCCGCATTATCCGACCAGCATTCACCCGGCGCTGAACAGCTTTGCCGACGAATGCGCCGGCACGCTGGCGCGCCTGGCCGCCTATGTGGGCGTTCTGACCCTGCTTGCCATGGCCGGCCTGCGTCTTTGGGACGAATTGCCGGTCGCCGCGACCGCTGAACCCGCCGCCAAAGCAGGCTGGAGCCAGGCCTTGCGATCGCACCCCGCGTTCGCCGTCAGCCAGACCGATCTGCTAGAGAAAACAGAGACTTATGAAATCTTCCGGCACCCCGAAGGGGGCCGCAAGGACATTCTTCATTGGATGGCTCCAGCAACGACTCAAAGCGAAAAGCCGGTGGCGGAGCTGGAAATCTACCGGCCCGGCGGCGAATTCAGCCGATCTGAAGCCGGCGGCGTCGAGATCGCGGCCCGGATGGACGCCCAAGGGAACTCACAAGTGAATTCACAAGGAAACTCACAAGGGAGCCCACAGGGCTCGCCCGGACTGGAGGCCGCAGGGGTCATCGACAGCAAGTTCGGCCCGGTGGCGCTGCTCCGCCTCGCGGGCAACGCGGACGGGGCGAAGTCCTGCCTTGGCTTTATCAAGCGGATCGCCGATCCCAACCTGCAACTATCCGGCTGGAGCTGCCAGGGCGATGGGCTGCCGGCCCGGCGCGCCGCGATCGGCTGCATGCTCAACCGGCTGACCCTGCTCACGGCTGGAAATGAACCGAAATTGGCCGAATTGTTCGCCCGCGCCGAGCTGAAGCGCGGCAGTTGCGCTGCCGCCGCAACCTCGGCGACCTCGGTGGACTGGGTGATGGGCACCGAAAATCCCCGGCTGCGCGGCCTGCTCTGACCGGCACATCCGCCAGAACAAGGCGGCTTTAAGGCGCTGGCTTTTATGCGACTTTTTCGTCATCCCCGCATTATTGTGACGCAGTGTGGCCCGTTTGACCTTGTGACGGCGCACCCCCGGCAGCTAAAATGATTGCCAACAAAGATGATCTGCAATCGGATATGGCGACCCGCCAGCCACATGAGGACGTGATGATCTCCAAATTTCCCGCCGTAAACAGGCTTGTGGTTTTGCTGGCGGCTGTCGCCGTTGTCGCGATCGGCCTCGGCGCGACACAGGCCAACGCGCAAACACGCAAGGTCGATGACAATGGCCGTCCCATTTATGGTCCGAATGGACCCAACTCGTCCTATCAGCAGGGCCCGCACACCCGCATCTACGTCACCAAGCGCTCCTGGCTTGACGCCGGCGTCGAAGTATTGCCGGGCGACCGCAAGTTCACCGATTACGCGTTTCCGCCCGATGTCGGATACCCATCATTCGCGCGCGAAAACAAGAATCGCCCGATCGACCGCCAGCCGCTCAGCGCGCCGTCTGATCTGGGCGGGTATCCCACGGGCATCCCGTTTTGAACGGGTTTAGGTCGCAATATTAGACGCGGTCGTCCCGGCGAACGCCGCGACCCCAGCGTGAGCGTAACTGCGCTCATCGCGACACCGTGTCGTCTCGACGCTGTTAAACGACCTGCATAAACGCGAACAGTTTGGTTATAGGTCCCGGCTCAAGGCCGGGACAACGTTCGCACTTACCCGTGCAGCGCCTGCAATTCTTTCAGAACCGCCTCGCCCATCTGCGTGGTCGATACCGCTGTCGTGCCCTCGGACTTGATGTCCGCGGTGCGCAGGCCGCTTTCAAGCGCGGCCGCGATCGCGGCGTCGAGCTTGTCGGCGAGCGCGCCCATGTCGAAGGAATAGCGCAGCGCCATTCCGAACGAGGCGATCATGGCGATCGGATTGGCCAAACCGCGGCCTGCGATGTCAGGCGCCGAGCCGTGCACCGGCTCGTACAGGGCCTTGCGCTTCCTGCTCCTGGCGTCGACCTCGCCGAGCGAGGCCGAGGGCAGCATTCCCAGCGAGCCGGTCAGCATCGCCGCGATGTCCGAGAGCATGTCGCCGAACAGATTGTCTGTCACGATGACGTCGAACTGCTTCGGCCATTTCACCAGATTCATGCCGCCGGAATCGGCGAGCTGGTGCTCGAGCTGCACGTCCGGATATTCGCGGGCATGGACCTGGGTCACCACCTCGTTCCAGAGCACGCCCGATTTCATCACATTGCGCTTTTCCATCGAGGTCAGCTTGTTGCGGCGCTTGCGGGCGAGATCGAAGGCGACGCGGGCGATGCGCTCGATTTCATAGGTGTCGTACACCTGCGTATCGATGGCGCGCTTCTGGCCGTTGCCGAGATCGGTGATGGTCTTCGGCTCGCCGAAATAGACCCCGCCGGTGAGCTCGCGCACGATCATGATGTCGAGGCCCTCGACCACCTCGCGCTTCAGGCTCGATGCATCGGCCAGCGCCGGGTAACACACCGCCGGCCGCAGGTTCGCAAACAGCCCGAG